>JBEGRT010000099.1:0-7163 GCA_041180305.1 Pseudomonadota bacterium | reverse complement strand
ACCTTCCACGGCCTGTGCAACCGTTTCCTGCGGGCGCACTATCAGTTGGCCCACCTGCCGCAGGCTTTCCAGATTCTGGACACGCAAGACCAGCTGTCGGCCGTCAAGCGGGTCATCAAGGGCCTGAAGTTCGACGAAGAAAAAGTGGTGCCCAAGGCCACCACCTGGTTCATTGCCAATGCCAAGGAAGAGGGCAAGCGCCCGCGTGACCTGGTGCCCCGCGACGACCTGGGCCGCATGCAGCTGGAGGTGTACCAGGCCTATGAAGACCAGTGCCAGCGTGAAGGCGTGGTCGATTTCGCCGAGCTGATGCTGCGCACCTACGAGATCCTGCGGGATAACGCCCCGGTGCGCGAGCACTACCAGCGCCGCTTCCGGCACATCCTGGTCGATGAGTTCCAGGACACCAACAAGCTGCAATATGCCTGGCTGAAGATGTTCTCGGGCCGCCCCGATGTGAGCGGCTGCAGCGTGATGGCCGTGGGCGACGATGACCAGAGCATCTACGCCTTCCGCGGCGCGCAGGTCAGCAACATGGCCGATTTCGAGCGCGAGTACCGCGTGCAGCGCGTGATCAAGCTGGAGCAGAACTACCGCAGCCACGGCCACATCCTGGATGCCGCCAACGAACTGATCGCCCGCAACAGCAAGCGCCTGGGCAAGACCCTGCGCACCGACCAGGGCCAGGGCGAGCCCATCCGCATCTACGAGGCGGCCAGCGACTTTGCCGAAGCCCAGTGGCTGGTCGATGAGGCCAAGCTGCTGCGCCGCGAAGGTGGACCGCTGCACGAGGTGGCCTTCCTGTACCGCAGCAACGCGCAATCGCGGGTGATCGAATCGGCGCTGTTCAACGCCGGGGTGCCTTACAAGGTGTACGGCGGCCTGCGCTTTTTCGAGCGGGCCGAAGTCAAGCACGCGCTGGCCTACCTGCGCCTGATCGAGAACCCGAACGATGACACCAGCTTCCTGCGCGTGGTGAATTTCCCGGCGCGCGGCATTGGTGCCCGCACGCTGGAGCAACTGCAGGATGCCGCCCGCATCAGTGGCCGCAGCCTGTACCAGAGCGTGACGGCGGTGCCGGGCAAGGCCGGAGCCAACCTGGCGGCCTTCAATGGCCTGATCGACGCCATGCGCGAGGTGACGGCCGGCCTGACGCTGCGCGCCATCATCGAACACGTGGTGCAGGCCTCGGGGCTGGCCGATTTCTACCGCACCGAAAAAGAAGGCCAGGAACGGCTGGAAAACCTGGCCGAACTGGTGAACGCGGCCGAGGCCTTCGTGACCCAGGAGGGCTTTGGCAAGGATGCCGTGGCGATTCCGGTCGATGAAGGCGCAGGCGCCATTGCCGAGGGGCTGCCCGCTGCGGTGGCCCGGGTGGACGTGCTGCCTGATGCCGAAACGGGCGAGATCATCTCGCCGCTGGTGGCCTTCCTGACCCATGCGGCGCTGGAAGCGGGCGACAACCAGGCCCAGGCCGGGCAAGACGCCGTGCAGCTGATGACGGTGCACGCGGCCAAGGGCCTGGAGTTCAACAATGTGTTCATCACCGGGCTGGAAGACGGCATGTTCCCGCACGAGAACTCGATGAACGACGGTGAGAGCCTTGAAGAAGAGCGCCGGCTGATGTATGTGGCCATCACACGGGCGCGCAAGAAGCTGCACATCAGCTTCTGCCAGACGCGCATGCTGCACGGCCAGACCCGCTACAACATCAAGAGCCGCTTCCTCGATGAGCTTCCCGAAGACAGCCTGAAGTGGCTGACGCCGCGCAACCAGGGCTTCGGTTCAGGCTATGCCAAGCAGTACCAGGACGCCTGGGCCTCGGGCAAGGGCCTGGGCTCGGTGGTGGGCGCAGGCGCCCAGCCCTGGCGCTCGGGTGGTTCTGGGGGGCAGGGCGGTTACGGCGGCGGCCAGAAGTGGGCCGAGCGCCGCCCGCAAGACGAGTTCAAGGACCTGACCTCCCCCATGCCCAAGGCCATGGCAGCCAGCCGCAGCGAAGGCGGCTTCAAGGTGGGCCAGCAGGTGTTCCACAACAAGTTCGGCGAAGGCGTGGTGCTGACGCTGGAGGGCAATGGCCCCGATGCCCGCGTGCAGGTGAACTTCGGCCGTCATGGCAGCAAGTGGCTGATGCTGAGCGTGGCCAAGCTCACGCCGATCGAGTGAGCCGCTCAGGCGCCGTGCGGCGCCCTCAGACCAGGCCGTTGCGGATGGCGTAAACCGTCAGCTCGGAATTGTTGGTGAGCCCGAGTTTTTCAAGCACTCGGGCTCGGTACACGCTCACGGTCTTGGGGCTGAGCAGCAACTGCTCGGCGATGTCGGACAGACGCTTGCCCGAGGCGATCATCACCAGGGTCTGCAGTTCGCGGTCTGACAGCTTCTGGTGTGCGTCTTCCGGCGCGGGGGCCGTCAGGTTGTCCACCAGCATCTGCGCCATCTCAGGCGTGACGTATTTCTTGCCTTGCGAGACGGTGCGCACAGCCGCCACGATCTGCGCGGCATCGCTGCCCTTGTTCAGGTAGCCGCTGGCGCCGGCCTTCAGGGCCCGCATGGCGTACTGGTCTTCCGGGAACATGGAGACCACCAGCACCTTGATGGGCATGCCCTCCTCTTTCAGCACGTGCAGCACGTCCAGGCCACTGCGGCCGGGCAGGTTGATGTCGAGCACCAGCACGTCACAGCTTTTCTCGCGCAGCAGGGCACGCAGTTCGCCGTAGTCGCCAGCCTCACCGACCACGTCGATGTCTTCGGCGTCGAGCAGGGTGTCGCGGATGCCGCGGCGGATCAGGGCGTGGTCGTCACAGAGGATGACTTTGATCATGGTTGCGACCAGACGGTGGGATCATCGGGATCAAGGTCGGCATAGGCCGAGTTCGTGCCCAATTCTGACCCAAGCGCATCGATGAATCCGTTTTCAGGACCTGAAAGAGGCACCGAAAGGATCAAGGTTGTGCCTTGTGCACCACTGCTGAGGTCGACCCAGCCGCCCACGTTCTCGGCGCGTTCCTTCAGCCCGCGGATGCCGAAGGAGCGGGCCTTGGCCAGGTCGTCGGCATTCAGGCCCTTGCCGTTGTCGCTGATTTCCAGCGAGAGCACTCCGCCGGCCACGGTCAGGTCGACGCTGACCCGGCTGGCCTGGGCATGCTTGGACACGTTGGTGAGCGCTTCCTGGCAGAAGCGGTAGGCCACCAGGGGCACCGAGGGTGGCAGTTCGGGCTGCTCATGGCTGGTGCGGAATTCGGCCAGCACGCCAGTGCGCTTGGCGAAGCGGTCGGTCATCCACTGCAGGGCGGCGATCAGGCCTTGCTCCAGGATGGCCGGACGCAGGTTGTGCATGATGCGCTGGCTGGCCTCGTGCGCCATGGCGATGGCTTCCAGGGCCTGGCGGGCTCGCTCGGCCACGGGCGATGCATCGTCCACATGGCGAAGGATCCAGGCGATGTCGAACTTCACGGCCGTGAGGGCACCGCCCACGTCGTCGTGGATTTCGCGGGCGATGGCGGCACGTTCCTGTTCGATGCTGCCCTGAAGATGCTGCGCCAGCTCGCGCAGTTGCTGGCGCGACTGGCTCAGGGCCAGGTCGGCCTGCTGCTTGGCAATGCGGGTGCGGTTGGCCTCGATGGCCAGCAGGGCGGCGGGCGCCAGCCGGGCCAGGTTGCTTTTGAGCAGGTAATCGTTGGCGCCATTGCGCATGGCCTGCACGGCGATGTCTTCCCCGATTTCGCCCGACACCAGGATGAAAGGCACCAGCTTGCCGACCTTGCGCACCTTTTCCAGGGCGGCCAGGCCGGAATAGCCGGGCAGGTTGTAGTCGGACAGGATCAGGTCCCACTCTTCGAACAGGGCATCGGTCAGGCCGTTTTCGTCCTCGATGCGGTGCAGGTCGGCATCGATGCCGCCGCGGCGCAAATGGGCCGCCACCAGGGCGTGGTCGGCGTCGTTGTCTTCCAGGTGCAGCACCCGAAGTTTGACGGGGGCTGACGATGTGTCGAGATGGTCTGGGGCCACGGGCTGACTCACGATCCGGGAATATGTGCCAAGTTTTGCCGGGACATCGGCACTACTTGGCAAAGGCCGATGTGAAAAATTCTAGCAATCGGCCGACCTCCATTCTGTGATTCTTCTTCTGGGGGTGGCCGCATGCGAAAACCCCTTGTTCAACAGGTGAGTGGAGTCGTGATGCACACCAACGAAGCGCCTGAAGTGACGGAAGCCCAGCGAGAGATCTCCTTGCTGCTGGCGGCCGATCTGCAGGACAACCTCATGACAGCGACCAATGACCTGGAACGTCTCCAGCGCCTGATCGATGACGCCTATGTGGTGTTGATCGAAGGGTTCCAGGGGGCGGCCCACCAGTTGGGAACGGCCATCGATGAAGGCAAACACGATTCGCCGTCGCTGCAGGAGACCCTGCAAACCCTTTACAAGGCCGTGACCGCCCTGCAGTTCCAGGACATGGCTTCCCAACTGATCGTGCACACCAACAAGCGATTGCGCAGTTGTGCCGACCAGATCGCCCGCGATGCCATGGGCGATGACCCCGACGGCATGGCCGTGGTGGAAGAACTGCCGCTCAAGCCCAACCCCGTGACCCAGGACGAGATGGACGCGGGTTCGGTGGAGTTGTTCTGAGCGCGCTCAAGTTCGGCCACCACTTGCCGAAAAAGTCGTAAATCGTTTTTAGGTTGCAGTTCTGCCTGATTTTCCAGATACATCCCTCTCGGAGATGACCATGCATTCGATCCTTGCCGTTGATGACTCTGCTTCGATGCGTCAGATGGTGTCGTTCACGCTCAAGAGTGCCGGCTACAACGTCGTCGAGGCCGTGGACGGCCAGGACGCATGGGAGAAGGCCGGGGGGCGCACCTTCGACCTGGTGCTGACCGACCAGAACATGCCCCGCATGGACGGCATCAGCCTGACCAAGAAGCTGCGCGAATCGCCCCAGTTCAAGGCCACGCCCATCCTGATCCTGACCACCGAGTCGAGCGATCAGATGAAGCAGGCCGGGCGCGCCGCCGGTGCCACCGGCTGGCTGGTCAAGCCCTTCGACCCGAACAAGCTGATCGAGGTGATCCGCAAGGTCATCGTCTGACGACTCTCGCGCTCGTCTCTCAGCATCTCTCAGCATCCAGGACCCAGGGGAGCCAGTCATGGCAGAAACCAGCATGGACAGCAGCTCGGCATCGGCCGGCATCGACCTCAGCCAGTTCTATCAGGTCTTCTTTGAAGAGGCCGGTGAAAACCTCGAGCAGATGGAGCAATTGCTCCTGGAGCTGGATGTCACGGCCGCCGACGACGAAGAGCTCAATGCCATCTTCCGCTGTGCGCACTCGATCAAGGGTGGGGCCGCCACCTTCGGCTTTGCCGATGTGGCCGAGCTGACCCACCAGATGGAGACCCTGCTCGACAAGTTGCGCCGGCACGAACTGACCCCCACCCCTGCGATGGTGGATGTGCTGTTGCAGTCGGGCGATGCACTGAAGGCCATGCTGGCGCGCCACCAGGGCTCTGGCGGTGCCGAGGTGGACACCGCTGAGCTGCTGTTCAACATCCGCGCCATGGTGTCTGGCGAAGCCCCAGCCACGCTGCCCACCGCACGGGCTGCCGCTCCCGCGCCTTCCGTGCCTGCCGCTGCAGCGGTTGCTGCCGCTCCTGCGGCCGCCGGCGCTCCGAGCACACAGCCTGCGCCCACCACAGGCCAGCGAGTGGTCGAATTGCAGGTGGGCCCGCTGAGCAACCCCGCCCAGGCCGACAACCTGCTGGAGCTGTTCAAGGAAATCACCGACCTGGGCCAGATCGAGGCCTTGCCCAATGCGCCTGAGCTGGCCGGTGTTCGCCGTTTCAAGGTGAGCACGGCCACGCCCGAGTCGGACATGATGGACCTGTTCACCTTCCACGTGTCGCGTGAGCAGGTGAGGTTCGTGGCTTTCGCAGACGGTGCAGCGGCAACCGCAGCACCTGCTGCCGACCCGGGTTACGGCTTCTTTGAGCCCGAGGCGCCCGCAGCCCAGGCTGCAACGGCGACAGCGGCTTCGCCAGAGGCGCCCGAAACCGGTTACGGCTTTTTTGACAACGCACCCGGCGCACCCCAGCAGGTCGTGCCCGCCGCGGCCGCACCCGCAGCGGCATCTGCCCCTGCCCCTGCCGCCAAAGTGGCGCCCAAGGTGGACAAACCGGCTGCCGGTGGCCTGGAGGCCTCGACCATCCGCGTGTCGGTGGAAAAGGTCGACCAGCTCATCAACCTGGTGGGCGAACTCGTGATCACCCAGGCCATGCTGGCCCAGAACAGCCGCTCGCTGGACCCGGTGGTCTACCAGCAGCTGGTGACCGGCCTGACCGACCTGGACCGCAACACCCGCGACCTGCAAGAGGCCGTGATGTCGATCCGGATGATTCCGATGTCGACCGTGTTCAGCCGCTTCCCGCGCATGCTGCGCGACCTGGCCAACAAGCTGGGCAAGAAGGTGGAGCTGGTCACCCAGGGTGAAGCCACCGAACTGGACAAGGGCCTGGTCGAAAAGATCACCGACCCGCTGACCCATCTGGTGCGCAACAGCTGCGACCACGGCATCGAAATGCCGGCCGACCGCATTGCCGCGGGCAAGCCTGAAGTGGGCACCATCACCCTGGCGGCCTCGCATCAGGGCGGCTCGATCGTGATCGAGGTGCGCGACGATGGCAAGGGCCTGTCGCGCGAGAAGCTGCTCAAGAAAGCCCGCGAAAAGGGCATCGACGCCCCGGACAGCCTGACCGATCAGGAAGTGTGGAACCTCATCTTCGCCCCGGGTTTTTCCACCGCCGAACAGGTCACTGACGTGTCGGGCCGTGGCGTGGGCATGGACGTGGTCAAGAAGAACATCACCTCGCTGGGCGGCACGGTCGAGATCGACTCGGCCGAAGGCTACGGCATGCGTGTGGCGGTGAGGCTGCCCCTGACGCTGGCCATCATGGACGGCATGAGCGTGGGCGTGGGCGAAGAGGTCTACATCCTGCCGCTGTCGTCGGTGGTCGAGAGCTTCCAGGTCAGCACCGAGATGATCAAGACCGTGGGCGGCTCTGGCCGTGTGGTCGAGGTGCGCGACGAATACATGCCCGTGATCGAGCTGGAAAAGGTGTTCGAGGTGCCCCGTTTCGACTGGGAGCACAACAGCGGGATCATGGTG
>JBEGRT010000098.1:0-6538 GCA_041180305.1 Pseudomonadota bacterium | reverse complement strand
ACGCTGGAGCTCGATTGCTGTCTGGCCGGAAGAGGGCTCTGATGTCGGCGTGGAAGTGTGGCGCATCATGCGTTGCACCATAACCGAAAAGGCCGCCCCAGGTGGCACGGAGACAGGACATGGCCACAGGCTACTTCACGCATTTGGCGTGCCGAAAGCACGACATGGGCAATGGCCATCCCGAGTGCCCGGAGCGCCTGAGCGCCATCGATGACCACCTGCGCGCCCAGGGCCTGGACGCTGTGCTGCTGCCTGGCGACACGCCTCGCGCCACGCTGGAGCAGCTGGGGCGTGCCCATGACCTGGGCCACGTGATCGGCATGCTGGATTCGCTGCAGCGCCTGGAAGAATCGGCCGACCACCGCAGCTACGACCCTGACACCGTGGGCATGCCCGCCACGCGCGAGGCCGCCTTGCGTGCCGCCGGCGCGGCCGTGGCCGCCACCGATGCGGTGCTGGCGGGCCGGATGGCCAATGCCTTTTGCGCCGTGCGCCCCCCTGGCCACCACGCTACCCGGCATGAGGCCATGGGCTTTTGCTTTTTCAACAACGTCGCTGTGGCCGCTCGTCATGCCCTGGATGTGCATGGCCTGAAACGTGTGGCCGTGGTCGATTTCGATGTGCACCACGGCAACGGCACCGAAGACATCCTTGATGGCGATGACCGGGTGCTCATGGTGGGCACCTTCCAGCACCCGTTCTATCCCTACACCGGTGACCACCCGCTGGGCACCAATTCCGTCAACGTGCCGCTGCCTGCTCGATCGGACGGGCGTGCCTTCCGCGAAGCCGTGCAGGAGCGCTGGCTGCCCGCGCTGGAAGATTTCCGCCCGGAAATGATCTTCATCTCTGCCGGCTTCGATGCCCACCGCGAAGACGACATGGGGGGGCTGGGCCTGGTCGAGGCCGATTACGCCTGGGTCACCGAGCAGCTGATGCACGTGGCGCGCCGCTGGGCGAAGGGTCGCATCGTGTCCTGCCTGGAGGGCGGCTACAACCTCTCGGCGCTGGCCCGCTCGGTGGCGGCTCACTTGCGGGTGATGTCCGGGCAGATGTGACCTTGGCCCCTTGGGTGAACAAGGGCCCGACATAATCCGGGCATGGTGATGACCGCGACCCCCTCTGTGATTCCCCCTGCGGCGCTGGCCGCCTCGTCCACGGTTCAGGTGGCCCGGCCCATCACGGCCGAAGAACTCTCCCGCCTGCTCGACCAGCTGCTGCGTCCTACTGCCTTGCTGGAGTTGCTGGTGGTGCTGGGCTGCCTGGCTTTGAGCTGGTTGCTGGTGCGCCTGTGGCGAGGCCGGCAGGCCGACCCGCAATCCATCTGGTTCGGGCATCACATTGTTGATGGTGTGCTGTTCCCCGTGCTCTCGCTGGGGCTGGCCCTGTTGGCCAGGCGTTTGCTGATCGACCACCTGCCGATGGCGGTGTTCCGGGTGGCCATTCCGGTGCTGGTGTCGCTGGCGGGCATCCGCCTGAGCGTCAAGGCGCTCAAGGTGTTTTTTCCGCACTCGGGCACGGTGGTGGCCTTCGAGCGCACGGTGTCATGGCTGGCCTGGATCGGTACCATCCTGTGGGTCACGGGCATCTTGCCTCTCTTGCTCGACGAACTGAGCGAGATCACCTGGAAGATCGGCGCCACCACGCTGAGCCTGCGCAATGTGGTGGAAGGCACCGTGTCGGCGGTGCTGGTGCTGATGCTGTCCCTGTCGCTGTCGTCGGCCATCGAAGCACGTTTGCTCAAGGGCGCCACCGACAACCTGTCGCTGCGCAAGATCGCGGCCAACGCCATCCGCGCCATGCTGCTGGGTCTGGGCCTGATGCTGGCCCTGTCGGCCGCGGGGGTCGACCTCACGGCCCTGTCGGTGCTGGGCGGCGCGGTGGGTGTGGGCCTGGGCTTTGGCCTGCAGAAGCTGGCGGCCAACTACGTCAGTGGCTTTGTCATCCTGGCCGAGCGCAGCCTGCGCATCGGGGATCTGGTCAAGGTCGACAATTTCGAAGGCCGCATCACCGACATCAACACCCGCTACACCGTGCTGCGCGCCAACAATGGCCGCGAAGCCATCGTGCCCAACGAGTTGCTGATCACCCAGCGTGTGGAAAATGCCTCCCTGGCCGACAACAGCCTGCTGCTGACCACCGTGGTGCAGGTGGCCTATGGCACCGACCTGGATGTGCTGATCCCCCGTCTGGCCGATGCGATTGCCCAGGTGCCCCGTGTGGACACCCGGCAGAAACCGGCGGTGCTGCTCACGGCCTTTGCGCCCGACGGGCTGGAGCTCACGGTGAACTTCTGGGTGGCCGATCCGGAAAATGGCCAGCAGAATGTGCGTTCACAGGTGAATCTGACCATCCTGAAGCTGCTCAACGAGTCGGGCATCGACATTCCATTTGCCCAGCGTGTGGTGCAGATCAAGTCCTGAGGTATCCTCCGCGACAGTCTTTTCGAGCGAGGCTTTCGGGCCTCTGACGCCTGCTGCATGACCGCACCTTCCCCGAATCCGGCCCCCGTGGCGGACGCTGACGACACCGACGAGGCGCCGCGCCCTCGCCGCAAGGGCATCTACATCCTGCCCAACCTGTTCACGCTGGCTGCCCTGTTTGGCGGCTTCTACGCCGTGGTGATGGCCATGAACGGCCAGTTCGAACAGGCGGGCATCGGCATCTTCTGCGCCATGGTGCTCGACAGCCTCGACGGCCGCGTGGCCCGCATGACCAACACGCAAAGCGCCTTTGGTGAGCAGATGGACAGTCTGTCCGACATGGTGTCCTTTGGCGCCGCGCCGGCCCTGATCGTCTATGAATGGGCGCTCAAGGGCATGGGCAAGCTGGGCTGGATCGCTGCCTTCGTGTACTGCTCGGGCGCGGCCCTGCGCCTGGCGCGCTTCAACACCAACATCGGCGTGGTCGACAAACGTTTCTTCCAGGGGCTGCCCAGCCCGGCGGCCGCGGCCCTGGTGGTCGGCCTGATCTGGGTGGTGACAGTGTGGTCGCCCGAAGGGCGCAGCTTGCCCTGGATGCCCTGGCTGGCCTTTGCCTTCACGCTGTACGCGGGCCTGACCATGGTCACCAACATCCCGTTCTACAGCTTCAAGGATGTCAACTTCCGCAAGACGGTGCCCTTCATCGTGATCGTGGCCATTGCCCTGGGCTTTGCCGTCATCACCCTGCATCCGCCCTATGTGCTGTTCAGCATCTTTGTGGTGTATGGCTTTTCGGGCTATGCCGTGTTCGTGTGGAAGAAGCTCAAGGGCCGGCCCGTGAGCGTGATTTCCACCTCGACCGACGAGCCCGACGAGGCCGGCCTGCACCGCTGAGCCCAGGTGGCGGGGCAGGGCCCCGTGTTATCATCGCGCGAAGACATCACGGCCCGCCCGCCACTCCGAGCGGGCCGTTTCATTTGGCCTCGCCCCGGGTGCTGCCACCGGCCTGCGGCCCGGCCCAGCGGAGATTTCCATGACCGACAAGCTGATCATTTTCGACACCACCCTGCGCGACGGCGAACAGTCGCCCGGTGCCTCCATGACCCGCGAAGAAAAGCTGCGCATCGCCCGCCAGCTCGAACGCCTGAAGGTCGACGTGATCGAAGCCGGTTTTGCCGCCTCGTCCAACGGTGATTTCGAAGCCATCAAGGCCATTGCCGACATCATCAAGGACTCGACCGTGTGCTCGCTGGCCCGCGCCAATGACCGCGACATCTCCCGTGCGGCCGAAGCCCTGAAGGGCGCCAACGCCTGGCGCATCCACACCTTCATCGCGACCAGTGCCCTGCACATGGAAAAGAAGCTGCGCATGTCGCCCGAGCAGGTGCTCGAGCAGGCCAAGGCCTCTGTGCGCTTTGCCCGCAACCTCACGGCCGACGTCGAGTTCTCGGCCGAAGACGGCTACCGCTCGGACATCGATTACCTGGCCCGCGTGTGCGAAGCCGTGATCAACGAGGGCGCCACCACCATCAACATCCCCGACACCGTGGGCTATGCCATCCCCGAGCTGTACGGCAACTTCATCCGCACCCTGCGCGAGAAGGTGCCCAACTCGGACAAGGCCATCTGGTCGGTGCACTGCCACAACGACCTGGGCATGGCCGTGGCCAACTCGCTGGCCGGCGTGAAGATCGGCGGCGCACGCCAGATCGAGTGCACCATCAACGGCCTGGGTGAACGCGCCGGCAACTGCGCCATGGAAGAAGTGGTCATGGCCGTCAAGACCCGCCGCGACTACTTCGGCCTCGATGTCGGCATCGACACCCAGCAGATCATGTCGGGCTCGCGCCTGGTGTCGCAAACCACCGGCTTTGTGGTGCAGCCCAACAAGGCCGTGGTGGGCGCCAATGCCTTCGCGCACGCCTCGGGCATCCACCAGGACGGCGTGCTCAAGGCCCGCGACACCTACGAGATCATGCGCGCCGAAGACGTTGGCCTGTCGGCCAACAAGATCGTGCTGGGCAAGCTGTCGGGCCGCAACGCCTTCAAGCAGCGCCTGCAGGAACTCGGCATCGACCTCGACTCCGAAGCCGAGATCAACGCCGCCTTCGCCAAGTTCAAGGAACTGGCCGACCGCAAGAGCGAGATCTTCGACGAAGACATCATCGCCCTGGTCGGTGACGACAGCGTCACCAGCGAGCAGGAGCATTTCCGCCTGCAATCGCTGTCGCAGCGTTCGGAAACCGGCGAGCGCCCGCAAGCCGAAGTCGTGTTTTCGGCTGGCGGCACCGAGCACCGCGCCAGCAGCGATGGCAACGGCCCGGTCGATGCATCCATCAAGGCCATCGAGACCGTGGTGCAAAGTGGCGCCGAAATGCTGCTTTACTCGGTCAATGCCATCACCTCGGGCAGCACAGAATCACAGGGCGAGGTGACCGTTCGTCTGCAACACGGCGGTCGCGTCGTCAACGGTGTGGGCTCCGACCCGGACATCGTGGTGGCGTCAGCCAAGGCCTACCTGTCTGCGTTGAACAAGCTGCAGAGCAAGGCCGAGAAGGTCGCGGCCCAGGGTTGACCCTGAAGCTGGCGGCATTTGGGCAGATGCCGCTTGATGAAACCCTCGTAAGTTGTTGATGTTGCGCGGGTTTCTCTTTACACTCGGGTGAACGGGAAAGGATGGGTTGTGGTGCCTACGAAGTACAAGCTGCGCTGGCTGGTCAGCGTCATGGTTTCTGCCTTGATGGCCGCCACGGTGGTGCCCGCCGAAGCGGCCGCCCGCAAGCCTGCTGCCGAAGCCCGCACAACGGTCAAATCCAAGGCCAAGGTCAAGCCGTCTGCAGCCCGCAGCACCAAGCTGTCTTCGAAGGCTGAAGGGCGTTCGCGCTCTGCCCGCGGCAGCAATTCCAAGCTGTCGGCCAAGCAGCTTGCTGGCACCTCGAAAGCCGCGGCGCGCACCGGTCGCGCCGGCAAGGTCACTGTTGCGAAGGCTGAACGCCCGGCCAACAGCGGTCGTGCCATGGCCGATGCACCGCGCGTCCGTCCGGGTGTGGTCAGTGCGGTGGCCACTGAAAGCCGTGGTCCGCTGCAGCCTGTGCGTGTGGAATCTCCTGCCGTGGCTGCCACCCGTGCCCAGATCGCGTCGCCGGCCGCTTCTGCCGCCACGGGCGCGTCTTTCGGGCAAATCTACGGCCTGCATCACACGCAAGACCCCCTCGATCTGCGTTCCAGCGTGGCCCTGGTGGTTGATCAGGAAACCAACGAAGTGCTGCTGTCGAAGAACTCCGACGCCGTGCTGCCGATCGCCTCGCTCACCAAGCTCATGACCGCCATGGTGGTGGTCGAAGCTCACCTGAATCTGGATGAGCTCATCACCATCACCCAGGACGATGTCGACACGGAAAAGAACAGCAGTTCCCGCCTGTCGGTGGGCACCACGCTGACCCGTGGCGAAGCGCTGCACCTGGCCCTGATGGCTTCTGAAAATCGTGCGGCCCATGCCCTGGGACGCACCTTCCCCACCGGCCTGGGCCCCTTCATCAACCTGATGAACGCCAAGGCTCGCCAGCTGGGCATGAGCGATTCCCGCTACGTGGACCCGACCGGCCTGAACAGTCGCAACCAGTCGAGTGCCCGCGACCTGGCCACCCTGGTGAAGGCCGCTTACCAGCAACCTTTGATCCGCGAGCTCTCGACCTCGCCCGAATACTCGGTGCAGGTGGGTCGCCGTCAGGTGCGCTTCGGAAACACCAACAGCCTGGTCAAGAACCCGGTGTGGGACATCGGCCTGCAAAAGACCGGCTACATCGTGGAAGCAGGCCGCTGCCTGGTCATGCAGGCCCGCATGGCCGGGCGCAAGCTGATCATGGTGTTCCTGGATTCGAGCGGCAAGTATTCCCGCCAGGCCGATGCCGAGCGTGTGCGTCGGTGGATCGAAACTGCAGCCCCGCGCAACACGCCCTCGGCGTCGTGGCGTGCAGCGGATGCCCGTCAGTCCTGACCCCTCCCGCAGACCCCTTCCCCCCCGCAGGCCGCTTCATGCGGCCTTTTCCTTTGGGGACAACGCAAGGAGGGGGGGGGCGCAACGAATGGCCCAGGCATGAAAAAGCGCCCCGGCG
>JBEGRT010000097.1:0-2967 GCA_041180305.1 Pseudomonadota bacterium | reverse complement strand
GAAAGGATGAGCCATGCGCATGCTGTTGCTGCCCGGGTTGCTGTGCTGGGGCATGCTGGCCCAGGCCGCCACGGTGGTTGCGACGCCGGACAGCCGACTGTCGCACCTGGCCGCCAAGCTGCAGCCAGGTGATACCTTGCTGCTCAAACCGGGCATCTACCGCCAGACCCTGGAATTGCGTGGGCTGCGAGGCCGAACCGATGCCCCCATCCAGATCGTGGGCGAGCAGGCCACCCTTCGAGGCTCGGATGTGCTCAAAGGCCTCAAGCCCATGGGCGGCGGCGTGTACACCGCACGCCTGACCACCGAGCCTTCGATGGTGTTCGTCGATGGACAGGCGCTGCGCCAGGTGGGCGGCACGGTGTTCGACGGCTACCCGCTCAATGCCGCCAGCCCCTACCACCGCGAAATGGTCAAGGAAGGGGGCATCTGGCCAGGGCGTGTCGCCGACCTGCCCCCCGATGCCCTGCCCCCTCAGAGCTTTCGCTACGACCGCGACCGGCAAGCCCTGTACCTGCGGCTGACGCAGGAGCCTGGCCAGCGACTGATCGAAGTCTCGCAGCGAGCACGCACACTGGATGCCGACCAGATCGCGCATGTGCAGATCCGCTCACTGAATGTCGAACACGCCAACACCTCGGTGACCAGCCGGGGCGCGTCCATGGTGGTCAGTGGCGAAGACCTGATCCTGGAGCGCATCACGGCCGACTGGAACGACCTGATCGGACTGCAGATCAAGGGCGAGCGCATCGTGCTGAAGGACAGTTCGGCCAGCCACAACGGACAGCTGGGCGTGGCCGCGCGGGGAAATCGGCACCTGATCCAGCGTGTGATCACCCAGGACAACAACCGCCGCCTGTTCAACAAGTGGTGGGAAGCGGGCGGGTTCAAGTTCATCGGTGATGGCCGTGGCGGCCTGCGCAACTCGGTGGTGGAAGAATGCCGCGCCCTGCAGAACCATGGAGACGGCATCTGGTTCGACTGGAAGAACCGGGATGTGACGCTGCGGCGAAGCCTGGCGGCCTATAACAGCGGCTTCGGCATCCATTTCGAGGCCAGCGGCCCCGGGGTGATTGAACACAACGTGGCGCTGGGCAATGGGCAACGGGGCATCTACCTGTCGTCGTCGCGCCAGACCCAGGTGCTGCACAACCTGGCCCTGGGCAACGGCATGCAGGGCATTGCCTCGGTGCTCGAAAATCGCAAGGACGACGAAGGTGTGCCCTTCAAGGCCGACGGGAACCGCTTCCAGCGCAATGTGATCGCCTGGAACCAGGATGGCGCCCTGTTCATCCCGAAAGACGACGGCGACCGCTCGGACCAGAACGTGTTCGTGGGGCAAGGCAAAGGGCTTTACTTCAGCATCGATTTCCCTTCGATGTGGCGCCCTGCCGCCTGGACCCTGGAAGACTGGAACCAGGCATCGGGCCAGGACCGCAAATCATGGTTGTGGCACCAGCCTTTGCCGAGCAGCTGGCGCGATTACCTGGCCCAGAAGAGCACCGACATGAAGCCCTTGTCTGCCCTGCTGCGCACCCTGCGGCAGGCCCCACCAGCCGAGAACACCACACTGGGTGCCGAGCACCGGGCCTTGAAACTGAGGCTGCCGATCGCCAACGCCGGCCCCGACTGGATCCCATGAAGATTTTGCTGATCGCTTCGGCCTTTTCCCACCTCTGGGGCTCCGAGCCCGGCGTGGGCTGGAACTGGGCCATGGAGCTGGCACGCACGCACGATGTGACCGTGCTGACCCACGGCTACTTCCGCAGCCACGTTCAGGCCTGGGAGGCTGAACACGGGCCGACACCTTTTCGGGTGGCGTACCACGACCTGGCACCACTGCGCCCCGTGCCCGACACCCAGTACATGAACTCGACGCTGCACTTCCTGCGCTGGCAATGGCTGTCGCGGCCGACCGTGCGGCACCTGCTGGCGAGGGAACGTTTCGACCTGATCCACCACCTGACCCTGGGCACGGTGCGTTACCCCAGCTTCCTGCAGGGCCTGGGTGTGCCGCTGGTGGCTGGGCCGCTGGGTGGCGGCGAACGCGCCCCGGCACGTCTGTACCAGGGCCTGCCGTTCAAACTGCGCCTCAAGGAATTCGTGCGGGACCTGGTGATCTGGAGCACCGCCTGGGACCCCATGATCCACTGGACCTGGGGCCGCACCGACCTGCTGATCTGCCGCACGAAGGAAACGCGCGATGCTCTGCCGTTCTACCTCAGACGCCAGGCCCTGCTGGTGCAGGAAATCGGCTGCCCCCCTGCGCTGAGCGCCCTGCCCGCCCGCGTTGCATCGTCAGACCGCACCTTGCACGCCTTGTCGGTGGGCCGCCTGCTGGGCTGGAAAGGCATTCACCTGAGCCTGCAGGCCGTGGCAGCGCTCAAGGCGCGTGGGGTGACCGTGCAACTGACCCTGGTGGGCGAGGGCGATGCCGAAGGAGCACTGCGGGACATGGCTCAGGCCCTGGGCATCAGCCAACAGGTGCAATGGAGGGGCAAGATCGGCCGCGACGAGGTGATGCGCCTGTACAGCCAGGCCGACCTGATGTTGTTCCCCAGTCTGCACGACTCGGGGGGCACCGTGGTGCTCGAATCCATTTCACAAGGCTGCCCGGTGGTTTGCCTGGACCTGGGTGGCCCGCCCCATTTCATCGACGAAGGTTGCGGGCGGGTGGTGCCGGTCGGCAAGCGCACACAGGCCGAGGTGGTGCGCGCGCTGACCGACACATTGGAAGAGATGTCGCGCCTGGACGCCGATGGACAGCAGGCGCTGCGGCTGGGGGCGCTGGAAAAGGCCCGCGCCCTCAGCTGGCGCCACCGGGTGGAAGGCGCCTATGCCCAGATCAGGCAGCGCTTGTCCGTGGTGTGAGGCCCTGGCGGGGCCCCAGATCAGAAGTCGTTGATGATCGCGCCGACCACGTTGACCTGACCGATTCGCGCCGTGCTCTGGATGTTCTGGAGCGCG
>JBEGRT010000096.1:0-3625 GCA_041180305.1 Pseudomonadota bacterium | reverse complement strand
CCGGCTGGATGGTCAGGTCGAGCCCGCGGATGACCGAGCGGTTGCCGTAGCGGAAGCCGAGCCGGCTGAGCTCGAGCAGGCCTTGGGGGCGCTCCAGGGGCACGGGCTGCGCGGGTTCGGGCACATTGGAGACATGGTCGAGGATGTCGAAGATGCGCTTGGCACCGGCCGCGGCCTTCTGCGTGACCGAGACGATGCGGCTCATGGAATCGAGGCGACCGTAAAAGCGCCCGATGTAGGCCAGGAAGGCTGTCAGCACGCCCACGGTGATCTCGTGGTGCGCGATCAGCCAGATGCCGAAGCCCCACACCACCAGCAGGCCGATTTCGGTCATCAGGGCCACGGTGGGCGAAAACAGCGACCAGGTCTTGTTCAGGCGGTCATTCAGTTCCAGGTTGTGCAGGTTGGCTTCCTTGAAGCGCTGGGCCTCGCGCGATTCCTGGGCGAAGGCCTTGACCACGCGGATGCCAGGGATGGTGTCGGCCAGCACGTTGGTGACCTGCCCCCACACCCGGTCGATCTTTTCAAAGCCGGTGCGCAATTTGTCACGCACCAGGTGGATCAGCCAGGCGATGAACGGCAGCGGGATCAGGGTGACCAGCGCCAGCCAGGGGTTGATCGACAGCAGGATGCCAGCGGTCATGGTGATCATGAGCACGTCGGTGGCGAAATCAAGCGCGTGCAGCGACAGGAACACACTGATGCGGTCGGTTTCCGAGCCGATGCGGGCCATGAGGTCGCCCGTGCGCTTGGAGCCGAAATAATCCAGCGACAAGCCCAGCAGGTGCTCGAAGGTGGCCGTGCGCAGGTCGGCGCTGATGCGCTCGGACACCAGGGCCAGCAGGTAGGTGCGCGCCCAGCTCAGGCCCCAGGCCAGCACCGACGAGCCCAGCAAGCCGGACAGCAGCCAGCCCACCAGGTGGGGGTCGATGTCCTGCCCGTTCTGGAAGGGGATCAGCACCTTGTCCATCAGGGGGATGGTCAGGTAAGGCGCCACCAGGGTGGCCGCGGTGGAGGCCAGTGTCAGCAGGAAACCGGTCAGCAACTGGCCCTGGTAAGGCCGGGCAAAGCGCCACAGGCGCAGCAGCACCCAGGTCGACGGTGGGGTTTCCAGCTCACGGCTGCACACCGGGCATTCGTCGGAATCCGGGGGCAACTGGGCCTTGCAGGTGGGGCACTGGGTGAGGTCGTCTTCTGTGGCCTGCGGCCCGTGGGCCATCTCGTGCAGGCGGCGTTCAAACTGTTCCACCAGGCGCAACAGCGGCACCTGGCAACCCAGCGTGAAACGCCACACGTGCAGGCGCTGGCTGGCATCGTGCAGGGCCAGGGTGCCCACGCCCGCATGGTCGTGGTGCTGAAGGCGCAGGTGGGGGCCCAGCGGCCAGGAAAGCCACTGCCCCCCCTCCTCCAGGGTCAGCAAGCGCTGATCTGTGAGGATAATCGGGGCTTTTGTGAAGCGAAGTTTCGCATTCAGGTCAACCTCGGCATTGGCCAGGACGTTTTCATTCACTGCAAGAGGCGCTTGCAGGGCCGCCCGTTCGGGGCCAACATGAACGCCATAGGCATCCGCGAGAGCGTGTTGGTGCATGGTGGTGATGGTTGGACGAGGCACTCGGACAACGCCTCAAGAACCTCCGCAAGGTTGGCATTCTCGCGCAAGCCGGCCACCCAGCAACCCAGACTTGCAGCCCATGAGCAAGAAGAACGACATCCAACTGCTTCGCATCTCCCACCTGAGCGGCCCCAACATCTGGACTTACCGCTCGGCCCTGGAAGTCTGGCTCGACCTCGGTGAGCTGGAAGATTTCCCCAGCAACAAGCTGCCCGGCCTGAACCAGCGCCTGACGGCCTGGCTGCCCGCCCTGGTCGAACACCACTGCGGTGTCGGCGAACGCGGCGGCTTCCTGCAGCGCCTGGAAGAAGGCACCTGGATGGGCCATGTGCTGGAGCACGTGGTCATCGAGCTGCTGAACCTGGCCGGCATGCCCACCGGCTTCGGCCAGACCCGCAGCACCAGCCAGCGCGGCGTGTACCGCATGGTGTTCCGCGCCCGTGACGAACAGGTGGCCCGTTGCGCACTCCAGCAGGGTCATGCCCTGCTGATGGCCGCCATCAATGACGAGCCCTTCGACACCAAGGCTGCCGTGGAACTCGTGCGCGAGCAGATCGACGACTGCTACCTCGGCCCCTCGACCGCCGCCATCGTGGGCGCGGCCACCGACCGTGGCATCCCGCACATCCGCCTGAACGATGGCAACCTGGTGCAGCTGGGTTACGGCGCCGCCCAGCGCCGCATCTGGACGGCCGAGACCGAGTTCACCAGCGCGATTGCCGAAGGCATCGCCAGCGACAAGGACCTGACCAAGGGCCTGTTGGCCGCCTGCGGCGTGCCGGTGCCCGAGGGCGAGGTGGTCGACAGCGCCGAAGCCGCCTGGGAAGCCGCCCAGGACATCGGCCTGCCCGTGGTGCTCAAGCCGCTGGACGGCAACCATGGCCGCGGCGTGTCGCTGGAGCTGACCGAACGGGCCGATGTGGAAGCCGCCTTCAAGGTGGCCGAAGCCGAAGGCAGCGATGTGATCGTGGAGCGCTATGTGCCAGGCGACGAGCACCGCGTGCTGGTGGTGGGCGGTCAGGTGGTGGCCGCTGCGCGTGGCGAAAGCCTGTGGATCACCGGCAATGGCCGTGACAGCGTGCGCCGCCTGATCGACGATCAGCTCAATTCCGACCCCCGCCGTGGCGAGGCCGAAGAATTCCCGCTCGAGACCATCATCCTGGAGCGCGAGCCGGCCATGTGCCTGCTGCTGGAGCGCCAGGGCCTGAACCCCGAGTCGGTCCCTGCAGCGGGCCAGCGCGTGCTGGTGCAACGCAACGGCAATGTGGCCATCGACTGCACCGACGATGTGCACCCCGATGTGGCCTTTGCCGCCTCGCTGGCCGCCCGTGTGGTGGGCCTGGACATTGCCGGCATCGACCTGGTCGTGACCGACATCTCCAAGCCGCTGGCCCCGCAGCGCGGCGCCATCGTCGAAGTGAATGCGGGCCCCGGCCTGCTGATGCACCTCAAGCCCGCCGAAGGCCTGCCCCGCCCCGTGGGCCAGGCCATTGCCGACCACCTGTTCAGTGCCGATGAATCGGGCCGCATCCCCATCGTGGGCATTGGCGGCACGCAAGGCGGCGCCACCATCGCACGCCTGACCGCCTGGTTCCTGCACCTGAGCGGCAAGCACGTGGGCCTGGCCTGTGGTGATGGCCTGTTCCTGGCCAACCGCCGCGTGGAAACACGCCCCAGCGCCACCTTCGACGCCGGCCAGCGCCTGCTGATGAACCGTGACGTGAACGCCGTGGTGATCGAAAACGGCCCGGCCAGCATCCTGGACAACGGCCTGGCTTACGACCGCTGCCAGGTGGGCGTGGTGACCGATGCGGCGTCCATGGCCGGCCTGGAACGCCACGATGTGCTGACGCCCGAGCAGCTGTTCAAGGTGCTGCGCACCCAGATCGACGTGGTGCTGGACCAGGGCACCGGCGTGCTCAATGCCGACGATGCCCTGCTGGCCGACATGGCCGAGTTGTGCGATGGCAGCGTGCTGCTGTACACCACCCAGCCCGACCACCCGGCCGTCCT
>JBEGRT010000095.1:0-2791 GCA_041180305.1 Pseudomonadota bacterium | reverse complement strand
TCCGGGGCGCTCATGCGCCGCGTTCCATCAGGCGAAGAATCACGTAGGCGAGGTACACGGCGACGGCCACGGCCCCGAGCGCGAGCGCAAGTCGCAGGTTTTTCGACGGCGCGGTCAATGGATCTCCGGCGACTTCTCGAAGGTGTGGTACGGCGCTGGTGACGGCACGGTCCACTCGAGTCCGTGCGGCCAGTCCCAGACGCCCGCCGTCGCGCGCTCGCCGCCCTTTACGCACTTTACGATCAGCCAGACGAACAGGATCTGCGAGAGTCCGAAGCCAAAGGCGCCGATCGAGGAGACCATGTTCCAGTCCGCGAACTGCGAGGCGTAGTCCGGGATGCGCCGCGGCATGCCGGCGAGCCCGAGGAAGTGCTGCGGGAAGAAGAGCACATTCACGAAGATCGCGGACAGCCAGAAGTGCCACTTGGCGAGCCGCATATCGTACATGTGGCCGGTCCACTTCGGCAGCCAGTAGTAGACCGCCGCCATGAGGGTGAATACCGAGCCCGGCACCAGTACGTAGTGGAAATGCGCGACGACGAAATAGGTGTCGTGGTACTGGAAGTCGGCCGGCACGATCGCGAGCATCAGGCCCGAGAAGCCGCCGCAGGTGAACAGGAACAGGAAGGCCAGCGCGAACAGCATCGGCGTCTCGAAGCTGAGCGAGCCCTTCCACATCGTGGCGCACCAGTTGAAGACCTTAACGCCGGTGGGAATGGCGATCAGCATGGTCGAGAGCATGAAGAACAGCTCGCCGGCCAGCGGCATGCCCACCGTGAACATGTGGTGCGCCCAGACGATGAACGACAGGAAGGCGATCGACGCGGTCGCGTATACCATCGCCTCGTAGCCAAACAGCGGCTTGCGCGAGAAGGTCGGGACGATTTCCGAGACGATGCCGAAGGCCGGCAGGATCAGGATGTAGACCTCGGGGTGCCCGAAGAACCAGAAGATGTGCTGGTACATGATCGGGTCACCGCCGCCAGCGGGGTTGAAGAAGCTGGTGCCGAAGTGGCGGTCGGTCAGGGTCATGGTGATGGCACCGGCCAGCACGGGCATCACGGCGATCAGCAGGTAGGCCGTGATCAGCCAGGTCCAGGCGAACATGGGCATCTTCATCAGGGTCATGCCCGGTGCGCGCATGTTCAGGATGGTCACCACGATGTTGATGGAGCCCATGATGGAGCTGGCACCCATGATGTGCATGGCGAAGATGGCCGCATCCATCGAGGGGCCCATCTGCAGGGTCAGGGGCGCATACAGCGTCCAGCCTGCCGCGGGGGCACCACCGGGCATGAAGAAGGAGGCCACGATGATGATGGCCGCCGGGATCATCAGCCAGAAGCTGAAGTTGTTCATGCGCGCAAAGGCCATGTCGGAGGCGCCGATCTGCAACGGCAGCATCCAGTTGGCCATGCCCACGAAGGCCGGCATGATCGCACCGAACACCATGATGATGCCGTGCATGGTGGTGAGCTGATTGAACAGCTCAGGGTTCACCAGTTGCAGACCAGGCTTGAACAGCTCGGCCCGGATGCCCAACGCCAGCACGCCGCCGATCAGCAGCATGGTGAACGAGAACAGCAGGTACAGCGTCCCGATGTCCTTGTGGTTGGTGGCGAACAGCCAGCGTCGCCAGCCGTGCGGGTGATCGTGTGCGTGGTCGTGCCCGTGGGCGTGTCCACCGTGGTCCAGAACAGCGGTCATGTCAGTTTCCTTTCTGAATCACAGGGGCATCACTTGCGCAGGGCCAGCACTTCGGCGGGCTGCACGGTCTGGCCAGTCTTGTTGGACCAGCTGTTTTTTGTGTACGTGATCACGGCAGCCAGCTCGGTGTCGGACAGCTGCTTCCAGGCCGGCATGATGTTGTTTTGCCCGTTGAGCATCACCCCGATCTGAACGGCCTTGTCGTCGCTGAGCACCTTGGCCGATCCATCGAGGGCCTTGATGGCGCCGCCACCCTTGCCATTGGGCTGGTGGCAGGCGGCACAGTTGGCGGTGTAGACCTTTTCGCCACGGGCGATCAGGTCGGCCTGTGTCCAGACCTTGCTGGGGTCGTCGGCCTTGGCCTGCTGGGCCTTGAGTTTGGCTTCGACCCATTTGGCGTAATCGTCTTCCGACAGCACCCGCACGTGGATGGGCATGTAGGCGTGCTCCTTGCCGCACAGCTCGGCGCACTGGCCGTAGAAGTCGCCCGTTTTTTCGGCCTTGAACCAGGTGTCACGCACGAAGCCGGGGATGGCGTCCTGCTTGATGCCAAAGGCCGGCACCATGAAGGAGTGGATCACGTCATTGGCGGTGGTGATCACACGCACTTTCTTGCCCACAGGCACCACCAGGGGTTCGTCGACCTTGAGCAGGTAGTTGTCACCCTGAGGCTTGCCTGCATCAGACAAGGCACGTTGCGAGGAATCGAGGGTGGAGACGAACTGGATGCCTTCACCCGGGCCCTTGAGGTAGTCGTACCCCCACTTCCACTGGTAGCCCGTGGCCTTGACCGTGAGGTCGGCGTTGGTGGTGTCTTTCTGGGCCACCACCACCTTGGTGGCGGGCAAGGCCATGCCGATCACGATCAGGAAGGGAATGACCGTCCAGACGATTTCCACCGTGGTCGATTCGTGGAAATCGGCGGGCTTGGCGCCCTTCGATTTGCGGTGGGCGTAGATGGAATAGAACATCACGCCGAACACGGCCACGAAGATCACCCCGCAGATCCACAGCATCATGACGTGCAGGTCCTGCTGGGCGGCCGCGATGCGAGTGACCGGCTGTGGCAGGTCGATCTGCCGAA
>JBEGRT010000094.1:0-4767 GCA_041180305.1 Pseudomonadota bacterium | reverse complement strand
TGTGCACGATGCGCACAGGGCCGGTGCCGATCTTCTGGCCAATGGCGCGGCCCTCGGCCAGCACGGTGCTCGAGCCCTTGAGCTTGTAGCGCTGCTCGGTCTTGCCTTGCTGCTGGCTTTTCACGGTTTCGGGGCGGGCCTGCAGGATGTAGAGCTTGCCGTCGGTGCCGTCCTTGCCCCATTCGATGTCCATGGGGCGGCCGTAGTGCTGCTCGATGACCAGTGAGTAACGAGCCAGTTCCAGCACGTCGTCGTCGGTCAGGCTGTAGCGGTTGCGCTGTTCGGTGGGGGTGTCCACCGTCTTGACCAGCTTGCCCGAGGCGGCCTTTTCTTCGGCCGTGCTGAACTCCATCTTGATCAGCTTGGAGCCCAGGTTGCGACGGATCAGGGCGCGCTTGCCAGCCTTCAGGGTGGGCTTGTGCACGTAGAACTCGTCGGGGTTGACGGCGCCTTGCACCACGGTCTCGCCCAGGCCGTAGCTGGAGGTGATGAACACCACGTCGTTGAAGCCCGACTCGGTGTCGATGGTGAACATCACACCGGCGGCGCCCAGGTCGGAACGCACCATGCGCTGTACGCCGGCCGACAGGGCCACCACGTCGTGGGCGAAGCCCTTGTGCACGCGGTAGGAAATGGCGCGGTCGTTGTAGAGCGAGGCAAACACTTCCTTCATCTTGTGCAGGACGTCTTCGATGCCCACCACGTTCAGGAAGGTTTCCTGCTGGCCGGCGAACGAGGCGTCGGGCAGGTCTTCGGCGGTGGCCGACGAGCGCACGGCAAACGATGCCTGCAGGTTGTCGCCCGCCAGGGTGGCGAAGGCTTCGCGGATGGCCTTTTCCAGGTCGGCGGGGAAGGGCTGGGCTTCGACCCAGCCGCGGATTTCGGCGCCGGCCGCGGCCAGGGCCTTGACGTCTTCGGTGTCGAGGGTCGCCAGGCGCTGGCTGATGCGCTCGGTCAGGCCGTCATGCTTGAGGAATTCGCGGAAGGCGTGGGCCGTGGTGGCAAAGCCCGTGGGCACGCGCACGCCGTCTGGCAGCTGAGAGATCATTTCGCCCAGAGAGGCGTTCTTGCCACCGACGGATTCGACGTCGGACATGCGCAGTTGTTCGAACGGGACGACCAGTGCGGTCGGCTCGAAGCGTTGAGACATGAAAAACTCCAGATGATGAAAAACCGGGTGTCTTGCTGGGTGAGGGCTTGTTGGAATGCTTGTGCGCCCTTGCACCAAACTGGGACAGATGCGTGACATTCTAGGGTTCACGCGCGGCTTCTGCAGCGCCGATTGAAACGATTAGGATGGCCAGATGAAAAAAGGCGCCGCCCACGTCGCGCAGGCTTCCAGCCCTGTCGCGCCAGAAGACCTTGCGTTGCAACTGGATCAGCAGTTGTGCTTTGCGCTCTACAGCGCTTCGCTGATGGTGACCAAGCTCTACAAGCCCCATCTGGACGCGCTGGGGCTGACCTACCCGCAGTACCTGGTGATGATGGTGTTGTGGGAGCACGATGACCAGGGGGTGACAGAGTTGGGCACCCGCCTGAGCCTGGATTCCGGCACGCTCACGCCTTTGCTCAAGCGCATGGAAACCAAGGGCTGGTTGTGTCGCACCCGAGACAGCGCCGACGAGCGCCGCGTGCGCGTGACCCTGACCGATGCCGGGCGCGCCCTGAAGTTGCAGGCGCGTGCCGTGCCCCAGGCCATGCGCTGCCTGATGCTGGGCGGCGATGGCCGTGGACCAGACGACGAATTGCGACAGCTGCGAGCCTCGCTGCATCAGCTCAGACAGCGCATGGCAGCAAGTGGCGCTGAATCGGTGTGACGCAATGCCCTTGCCGCAGGCAGGGCTTCGGGGCAGCATGCCCTGCCGCCGTGTGTTTGCTGTAGAGTTGATTGCAATTAAATTGCGCGCAATTTAAATTCCCTGGCGCGTGACCCCAGCAGTTCCCCCCACCCCTTTCCACTGGAGCCCTCACCATGCAAGCCCTCGAAAAAGTTGTTTACACCGCTTTTGCCACCGCCACCGGAGGCCGCGATGGCCGAGCCACCAGCAACGACAACAAGCTGGATGCGGCCCTGTCCGTGCCCAAGGACATGGGTGGCCGCGGCGACGGCACCAACCCCGAGCAGCTGTTTGCCGCCGGTTATTCGGCTTGCTTCCTGGGCGCCATGGGCTTTGTGGCCGGCCAGCAGAAGAAGGCCCTGCCGGCAGGCACCAAGATCGACGGTGAAGTGGACATCGGCCCCATCCCCAATGCCTTCGGCATCGCCGTGCGCCTGAACATCACCCTGCCGGGCATGGACCGCGCGGCCGCAGAAGCCCTGGTGGCTGCCGCCCACCAGGTGTGCCCGTACTCGAACGCCACCCGCGGCAACATCAGCGTGACGCTGACCGTGGTCTGACAGCACGATACCTCCGAGTCCGCAGGGTTGAGCCCTGCTGACGTGGTTCACAATCGGGGCACTGCGCATCGGGCGTTGTGCCCCGATCGCATCTGGACTTGCCATTCCTGGCCCACCCTTGCCCGACCATGTCTGACCGCAGCGTTTTCTTCATCTCCGATGGCACCGGCATCACGGCCGAAACCTTCGGCAACTCCATCCTGGCCCAGTTCGCCATCAAGCCGCGCCACGTGCGTCGCCCCTTCATCGACACGGTGGACAAGGCGCATCAGGTGGTGCGCGAGATCAACCACGTGGCTGAGCGCGAGGGCAAGCGCCCCATCGTGTTCATGACCCTGGTGAACGAAGACGTGCTGGAGATCATCCGCCCCTGCCAGGGCAAGGTCTTCGACATGATCAAGACCTTCGTCGAGCCGCTGGAGACCGAGTTCAACATGAAGTCGAACCACCGGGTGGGGCGCTTTTCAGATGTGGCGGTGGACCGGGAGTACAACGACCGCATCGAGGCCATCAATTTTTCGATGGAACATGACGACGGGCAGTCGTCGCGCAACCTGGAGCTGGCCGATGTGGTGCTGGTGGGGGTGAGCCGCAGCGGCAAGACGCCGACTTCGCTGTACCTGGCCATGCAGCACGGTGTGAAGGCGGCCAATGTGCCCCTGATCCCGGAAGACTTCGACCGCGGTTTCCTGCCGCCCATGCTCAAGCCCTTCAAGAAGAAGTGCTTCGGCCTGACGATCGAGCCGCAGCGCCTGTCGGAGATCCGCAATGAGCGCCGCCCGGGCAGCAAGTACGCCAGCCTGGAAAACTGCCGCTTCGAGGTGCAGCAGGCCGAGGCCATGATGCGCCGCGAGGGCATTGCGTGGCTGTCGTCGACCCACAAGTCGATCGAAGAGATCGCGACCACCATCTTGCGTGATGTGAAGCCGGACCGGCTGATTTATTGAGGCACGGGGGCGATGCTGCGCACGAAGTTCCAGCCCAGCAGCCCTTGTTCGATCGTGACACGCACCCGCATACCGGGTCGGAGTGTGCCTGCGCGCTGGAGGTCTTGCAGCGCGGCCAGCTGATGTCGGCTGATGTGGCGCTGCATGTCGGCCGTGTCGGGCGTGTCGGGTGACAGGCGCGTGACCAGCAGGTGGGCCTGGCGGTGCTTGCCCAACGCCTGCGTCTGCAAGTTCACAAAGGTTTCGATGCGGCCGGCCTGCACGCGAAACTCACCCTCAGACAGGACCGGTGGCCACAGCAAGCCTGCATTGGCTGCATTCAGGAGCTCGGGGATGCTGGTGGCGCTCATGACGGGCAGCACGAACACGGTGACCAGCGCTGCCACTGCGCGCTGGCGCTTGGCTTTCACCCAGCGCCATGCGCACAGCGCCACCGCCGCTGCCAGGGCCAGCACGCAAAGCCAGACAGCGCCCTGTCTGTCGCCGTCCAGCGGCACGGGGGCTTGCAAGCGCACCCCTGCGAGAACCGACACCACCCCCAGCACCACCAAGGTGGCGGTGAGGGCGTGGCCTGCCCAGTGCCCTGCCCACCCGTGAGCCGGGCGGGCCGAGGCGCCTGGGCGCCCCTGCTTCACTGATAGTCGCCGACGGGCACGCACGAGCAGAACAGGTTGCGGTCACCGTAGACGTTGTCCACGCGACCCACGGGCGACCAGTACTTCTGCAGGCGCAGCGTGGCCACCGGGTAGGCGGCCTGCTCGCGGCTGTAGGCGTGTGCCCAGTCGCCGGCCATCAGGCTGGCAGCGGTGTGCGGGGCGTTTTTCAGCGGGTTGTCTTCACGCGGCAGGCGGCCTTCTTCCACGGCACGGATCTCGTCGCGGATGGCGATCATGGCGTCGCAGAAGCGGTCGAGTTCGGCCTTCGATTCGCTCTCGGTGGGCTCGACCATCAGGGTGCCGGCCACCGGGAAGCTCAGCGTGGGCGCGTGGAAGCCGTAGTCGATCAGGCGCTTGGCCACGTCTTCGGCGCTGATGCCGCTGCTGTCCTTCAGGGGGCGCAGGTCCAGGATGCACTCGTGGGCCACGCCGCCACCCTTGACGCCGGCATGGCCGCCGCTGAAGTGGATGTCGTAGTGGTCGGCCAGGCGTGCAGCGACGTAGTTGGCGTTCAGGATGGCCACTTCGGTGGCGGCCTTCAGGCCCTCGGCGCCCATCATGCGCACGTACATCCAGCTGATCGGCAACACGGCCGCATTGCCCAGCGGCGCCGCGCTCACGGGGCCCACGGCGCTGCCGCGTTCTTCGGCCGTCACGGTCGGATGCGATGGCAGGAACTTCACCAGGTCTTCGACCACGCACACCGGCCCGACACCCGGGCCGCCGCCGCCGTGCGGAATGCAGAAGGTCTTGTGCAAATTCAAGT
>JBEGRT010000093.1:0-3481 GCA_041180305.1 Pseudomonadota bacterium | reverse complement strand
GTGGTGGCAGTCGTCCTGAAGCTGCGACCTACACGGCGTACGGTCGCGGCTTTCACGCTGTCGAGCTTTGCGATCCTGTTGGCCAGCGGTCTGGGCCTCGAACTGGCCAATGGGTCCAGCCGTGCGCTCCATGGCCTCATGAACGCGCAACTGCTCGAACTCACCTCGCTGGCCTCGGCCCTGGCAATGAGCACGGCTGCCTGCGTCACGGTACTGCGAATGTGGCCGAGGCCGGCCGCCGACCTGATCGGTCGTGAGCCAGAACCGCGCACTTGATCGGCCGCTCGAGCGTTCGCGAGTTGGGTGCCGCATCCTGTGTGCCAAGAACGGTCGGCGACACACGTCCATCGAGGCGTCGGTTGAAACGGCAGGCGAAACCCCGTTCAGCCCGGAGGCCTGAGAATCCAGAACGGCACCTGATCCTGATCGAAGAATCCGCGGTCGTCATGGCTGACGAAAGGTGGCGAGTGGTCGCCGACAATGATGATCAGCGGGCGCCGACCCTCGGCCTGACGGGCAGCGGCTTCACCGACAGTCTGCAGCAGGCTCGCATGGCGGTGCAGCAGTTCGCAGGCCCGATGCGGGCCCTGGGTTTCATCGCATGGCGATCCAACGCGCAGAGGTTCGTCCAGGGCTCGTTCCGGCAGCGGCAGGTGGGTGTTCAAGGTGAGCAGATAGGTGAAGTGCCCGCCCTTCGCGATTGGCTCCGCAAATGCCAGCGTGACCAGATCTTCGTCGCAGAGCCCACGAAACGCGGTTCCGCACCGGCGAGAATTCAGCGGATCGCCCAGGGACTCCAGAAAGCGTGTGTCCTGCAGCCCGATTAACGGCCACCAGCGCGCGCGCTGGAACATCAGACCCGAGAATGCGTGCAGCCCGGTGGTGTGCCAACCCCGGGCGCGCAACTGCTCGGGGATGCAGTCACGCCCCGCCCGCATGTCCAGCCGGCTGTAGCTGCCTGCAAGCTGGCACAGGCGCCTGAGCTCTCCCGCCGTGGTCGACCCGCGGAACGGAACCGACCCCACCTCCAGTTGATAGCCCTGGCCCGAGGCCGCTGCCAGCACATCATCCAGCCTCGACCGAACGGAGGAATCGACCGGCAGGCCGAGGGACTCGACCAGCAACCAGACGACACGACCGTCCGGATGCGAGTCAGCCCAAGTCAACGCGTCCTGACGCAGGTCACGAGCGTCATGGAGCTGTTCCAGATGCGCTTGACGGGTCCGGCTGGCCTGCACGACGAGTCCCGCCAGTGGACTCCCGACGGCATTCATCGCTCCATAGCGACTGGGCCGCAGGTGCTCGGTGACGCGGCTCAAATCAAGCAGCAACACCAGAACCAAGGCGGGCAGCATCCAGCTCCGATCGGTCGGTCGGCGCAGGCGCAGCGCGACCAAAGTGACGCCCGCGGCCGCGATCAGCGGCAAGCCCTCTTTCCAGTAGGCAGCGATCAGCTCCGGGACCGACAGTTCGGGCACATCGCCCTGTGTCACCAGGTCAAGGGCAGAAGGAAAGTGGAACAGCGCGGCAATCGCCTGTGCCGAGGCGATGCCGGCGCCGCCGACCAAGGTCAAGAAGAAGATCAGACGCCTGCGGCCGATCATCAGTGCCAATGGCAACATCATCTCCGCATCGAACAGCGGATAAAACGGCATCGAAGGCGCGTACATCAGCCAATAGATGACCGATGGTAGACACCAGGCCAGCAGCAAGCCGACCACGCGCCAGGAAAGGCTGAGCCGAGGCATCAAGGGCATTTCAATGCATGCAAGGTGAAGCCGATGTCGAGCCCCTGGCGCAGCAATTCGCGCTGCCGGGCGCAGTCGTGCACCGGATGGATCAGCAGGTGGAAGCCCTCCGGTGGCGGATCGACGAACGCCAGGTCGTCGTACGGCAAGGCAATGGCTCTGTAGCCCAGCGACTGGATCGCCTGCTCGATTCGCCAGATGGGGCGGCGTGCCCTGTAGGTCGTCACGATCGGGCCGGGCAAGGGCCAACGCCGATGCCAGGCTTCGAACAGACGCAGGTGATCCGGCTCGTAGAGCTGCATGACCAAACGGTCGGCAAGGCCTTGACTTGCGGCACTCAGAATCAATGCAACAGCCGTGGATTCGAAGTCGGACTTGATGTCTGGCACCAGCCGGACACCGGGCCGGCGCCGGATCAGAGACAACAGCTCAGCCAGCTCGCACTCGCGAGCGCCGACATGCTCGTTGGATTCATCCGAAGGGTCGGCACCGTGGCGACACCACAACCGCCCTTGCGCATCCCGCCACACGTCGACCTCAAGCAGGACGAAGCCCGCAGCAATCGACGATTCCGCCGCCGAAAGGCTGTTCTGGCCCGCCGATTTGGACTCGCCTAGCGCGTGGGCGATGCGCAAGGGATAGGGCTTGTCCAGCCATCCGAAATCGTATCCGGAGGCAGGTGGCACGCTGGACCAGTCCTCTCGCTTGACCCAGCGCCCCCAGGCCTCACGTCCCGCCTGCCGACAACACCAACCATCGAACGCACGAACACTGGCGGCAATCTCATGCCGGTAGATCACCCCTCCTACAATCAAGGCGGCCAGCGCGACGAACAACGCAACAGGGCGCCTGCGGTTCCCGCTGTGGCAGGCCTGACGCATCGAATTCCACATCAGAGATCCAGTCGAACTTGAGCACCCCGACACTTCGCGTTGCGCTCCATGGGGGCTTGGGCAACCAATTGTTTCAGCACTTCATCGGGCACCAGGAGGCCAGGCTGCGCCGGGTGGCCGAGATCCAATTGCTCACAGACTTCGTCGGGCAATACAAGAGCGCGAGAGAAATTGAGCTGGCGCCACTGTTGCAGTTGGACGGTTCACCACGGGACCGCCTCTGCAAGGCGGACCGTTTGGCCAAGCTGCGGCTGCCGAAGGTGCTCTGGCGGCTCAGAGGCTGCGAGTCGATCCTGCAATTGCCCGGCTATGGCGTCTTGGTCGATGGCTATTTCCAAGATCCCCCTGCGTTCCTGCGTTACCCCCAGTCCGAGCGCCTGCAGTTGGTGAAGCTGTGGCGTGACCGATTGTTGCAGACGGGTCACCTCGAGAGGCCCGACCGGGGACACGTCAACCACATTCGGCTGGGCGACTTCTTCAAGACGTTGTCAGAGGCCAGGGCATACGCACGCGAGCGCTTGATGCGTCTGGAGCCCGGTGACGTGATCACCGATCAGGAAGACCTGCTCCATGACGAACTGGCGTCCTTGCCTCCTGACCGGGCCATGCGGGTGGTGCCTACCGGCCAGCTCTGCGCCTGGGATCTGATGAGGCTGTTCAGCCGCTACCGATCCATCAGCACCAATGGCTCCTCGCTGGCATTCTGGGCCGCCGTGCTCGGTCGCGCAGAATTCCAGTCTTCGAACTCGAAGCATGTGGAAATCTGGCGTCAGCTGTCGCCGTGATCGATGCGGACCCGCGGACGGTAACCCTCCACCGTGCTCACCAGGAAGCGGCGGG
>JBEGRT010000092.1:0-3641 GCA_041180305.1 Pseudomonadota bacterium | reverse complement strand
TGGGCCTGCAGCACCTCGGCCCGGTAGCGGGCAGGCAGCTGGGCCAGGCGCGCGCCGGTCACGTCACAGGCCGCGCCCCGCACCAGCAGGTGCGCTTCCAGGCCCTGGGCCAAAGGCACGGCCCCGTTCATGTGCAAGGTGATGGCCTGGCCCACGGCCTCGGTGCGCTCGGCGCTCCAGCCACAGGCCTGGGCCGTGCGCATGGCCACAGCGGCCGAATGCCCCGTGAAGCACTGGCAGCCGCTGGCCAGGTGCCCGGCCGGGTCGGCCACGCCCAGGTCGTGCAGCAGGCTGGCCACCAGCAGCAGCTCCACATCGGGTGCATGGCCCTCGGCCACGCCAAAGGCCCAGCCCCAGGCGTGGGTGCGCCAGCCGTGCTGCAGCAGGTCGGTGCGGCCGGTGGCGGCCATGGCCTGCAAGGCGCGGCCCACGGCCGGGGTGTCGGGCAGGCTGGCTTGCAGGGCGCTCAGGCCGGAGGGGGCGCCGGGCAGGGCGGTGCCCCAACGGCCACGCACCAGGTCGCCCAGGGCCGGAGCCAGCGCCGCCTGCATCAGGCCCAGGCGTTCTTTCAACGACAGGCGGCCCTCGGTGCGGCGCAACCAGGCCAGGGTGCCCACGGTGTGGTCGGTGTTCATGGGGGCAGCGGTCATGGTTTTTCTCCCTTGGGTTGTGGTTGGAAGCGCCTATGCTGTGGCCCCGCCCCACCACTGTCATTCACACAAGATAAGAAAGGCGCCCCATGCGTGACTGGTTGTGCTGGCAGGTGCTGGGCTGGCTGGCCGATGCGCCACCCGACGCCCTGCCCGAGCCACCGCCTGACACCCCCGCCCATGTGCAGCTGATCACGCTGCGCAAGGGCCAGCGCCTGTTCGACATCGGCCAGCCCCACCCCTTTGTGCACGTGCTGCGGCGCGGCTGCGTCAAGACGCTCTACCGCAGCCCCGACGGCCAGGAATGGGTGCAGGATTTCTTCGACGAAGGCGGCTTCCTGTGCAGCCTGACCTCGCTGCAACCCGGCGGCGTGGCCAGCTACGCCTGCGAGGCACTGGAGCCCTGCGAGGTCGAACGCATCGACTACGCCTGGCTGGAAGCCAGCGCCCGCGCCCACCCCCTGTGGCAACACGCCCTGTTGCGCGGCTGGAAGGACTACGCCACCCGCCGCGAACAACGCGAACACCTGCTGCTCACCCATGCCCCGGAAGCGCGCTACCGCGAGTTCGTTCGGCAGCGCCCCGGCCTGGCCCAGCGCGTGCCCCAGCAGGACCTGGCCCGCTACCTGGGCATCACGCCCGTCTCCCTGAGCCGCATCCGCGCCCGGCTGCGAACGCCTACAATCGCGCCCCCGGCGGTGTGAGACCGCCCCTGCCCACTGCCCATGCCCGCATCTTCCCGCCCCTCCACCCCTGGCGCCGCCCACGGCTTTTGCGCCATCGACTTCGGCACCTCGAACTCGGCCATCGCCATCCCTTCGGCCGACGAAGCCACCAAGATGCGCCTGGTGCCCCTGGAAGGCGAGCACCTGACCATGCCCACGGCGGTCTTCTACTGCACCGACACCGACGACCTGCCCCCCGGTGCCGTGCAACCGCGCAGCACCGGCCGCCAGCTGGAATTGCCCCGCACATTCGGCCGGGCCGCCATGAAGGCCTACGTGGAAGGCTACGAAGGGCGCCTGATGCGCTCCATGAAGAGCGTGCTGGGCTCGGCCCTGGTCGAGCAGACCACCGAAATCGGCGGCGGCATGGGCGTGAAGTACCTGGACATCATCACCACCTATGTGCGCCACCTGAAAGACTGCGCCGAAAAGGCCGGGGGCCAGCCCCTGCGACAGGTGGTGATGGGCCGCCCGGTGTTCTTTGTCGACGAAGACCCGGTGCGCGACGCCCAGGCCCAGGCCTCGCTGGAGCAGGCCGCCCGCGCCGTGGGCTTTGAAGAGGTGGCCTTCCAGTTCGAGCCCATCGCCGCGGCCTTCGACCACGAACGCCACCTCGACCACGAAGAACTCGTGCTGGTGGCCGACATCGGCGGCGGCACCAGCGACTTCTCCGTGGTGCGCGTGGGCCCCAGCCGCCGCGCGGTGCTCGACCGCCGCAGCGACATCCTGGCCAACCACGGCGTGCACGTGGCCGGCACCGATTTCGACCGCCGCGTGTCGCTGGCCGCCATCATGCCCACCCTGGGCCTGGGCGCCTTTGGGCCCAGCGTGCTGGGCCAGCCGCCCAAGCCCGTGCCCAGCAAGGTGTACCACGACCTGTCCACCTGGCACCTGATCAACACGGTGTACGCCCCGCCGCGCGTGGCCGAACTGCTGGCCATGGATGATTTCTATGCCGACCCGGTGCACCACCGGCGCCTGATGAAGGTGGTGCGCGAGCGCCTGGGTCATGCCCTGATCGGCAAGGCCGAGGGCGCCAAGATTGCCGTGGCCGAAGGCGGCCAGACCGACATCGACCTGCAGGCCATCGAAGCGGCCCTGCACCAGCCTTTTGACGATGCCGCCGCCGCCCAGGCCCTGGCCGACGACCTGGCCCGCATCCAGCAATGCGCGCTCGACACCGTGCAGATGGCCGGCGTGCAGCCTTCCGACATCGGGGCGCTGTATTTCACCGGCGGTTCGACCGGCCTCAAGCGCCTGACCGATGCCCTGGCCGCCACGCTGCCCGGTGCCCGAGCCGTGCGCGGCGACCGCCTCGCCTCGGTGGCTGCGGGCCTGGGGCTGGATGCCGCCCGACGCTACCTGCACGAACGCTGAACAGACGCCGAGTGCGGCAAATGTCCGGGAATCCCGGGCAGTTCCGCTTGATGCCTGCTGCAGGGCGCTCCACAATCGGCCGAAACAGTGGCGTGTGGCCTTTCGCGACACACCGCCCCGGAGCCGCCATGACCGCCATCCTCATCATCGACGATTCCCTGACGACGACCATGTCGATCAAATCGGCGCTGACACTGTCTGGTTACGACGTTCACACCGCCAACGACGGGGCCACCGGCCTGGCGTTGCTCGACAAAGGCTACCGGCCCGACCTGATCATCACCGACATCAACATGCCGGGCATGACCGGCCTGGAAGTGATCGAAAAGGTGCGCACCAAGCTGCGGTTCATCCCCATCCTGGCCCTGAGCGCCGAAAGCGCGCCAGGCATTCGCCAGGAGGCCCGCGACCTGGGCGCCACCGGCTGGCTGGTCAAACCCATCAAGCCCGATGAACTGGTGGGCGTGATCAAGAAGCTGGTGCTCAAGGCGCACTGAGGCGCTGGCCGGCAGGGCTCAGCGCAGCACCGGCAGGCGGTCCACCCGCTGCTGGATGTCGGCCCACATGCGGTCAAACGCTGGCGAGCCCGGGCCGCCATATTGCTGCTTCACCGCTTCGGCCGTCATGAATTCAGGCAGGTCACGCACATCGGGCATCCAGTCGGTGTCGCGGTGTGCTTCCGTGGCCTGAAACTGCAGGCGAACAGGCTCTTGTCGGGCGCGGGCGCCCAGGCGCGTGCCGGCCAGGTCGGCCGCGATGTCGTTGAAGCTGAACCCGCTGCCGTTCTGGCCAGGCGTGCTGTCCAGCACCTCCTTGAACAGGCCGATGCCACTGGCCGCGCGGCTGCCCGCCTGCGAAGACAGCAACGCCGACAACAGGAAATGCTGCG
>JBEGRT010000091.1:0-6565 GCA_041180305.1 Pseudomonadota bacterium | reverse complement strand
TCAGGGCAGGGTGATGGTCACGTGGGCCACTTGCGGCGCCAGCTGCACCACGTTCTGGTAAGCCGCCAGGCTCTGTCGCGTGTTGGCATTGAGGTGCCAGCGCATGCCGGAGAAGGCCAGCACGGCGGTCAGCGCCAGCACCGACAGCACGGCCCACAGCGGCGCTTCATGCTTGAGCTGGTGCACCACACGGTCGGGCGCGGCCCAATGCGGCGCGAAGCCGTGGCGCTTGCCCTTGTGGTGGGCGATCTCATCACCCACCCGGGCGACCAGGTAGTTCAGCTTTTCCGAGCCTTCCAGGATGTACTTGCCCTGAAAGCCCAGCAGCAGGCACATGTGGAAGACCTCCAGGGCCTGCACGCGTGAAGCCCCCTGGCGGCGCAACTCTTCCAGGCGTTCGAAAAACTGTTCACCGGCCAGTTGCTCCCCGAAGAACTGCAGCTGCAGGGGCTGGCGAAGCCAGGCCTCACGGGCCTTGAAGCCCGACATGAGAATGGCTTCGTCCACCGTGGCGCAGAACGCCCACTTGCACAGGTGGATGTCGTCCACCGCGGCATGGGCCCGCGTGGCCTGCCGTTCGAACTGGGTCAGGAACTGCTTGATGCGGTCACGGAAGGTGTCGGCATCCTGCGGCGCGTTCTTACCCTTGAGCAGGAACAGCAGGTAAAAGCCGTCGTACATCAGGTCCAGCAGCGACGGGGTGCGTGCTTCAGGCTCCTGAATGGGCAGGCCGGCGGGCTGCATGGCGCCACGCGCTGCAGGCATGAGGTGGGGGTGGGGCAGGTTTTGCAGTTGGGCACTCATGGGGGCTTCCTCAGGCGTTCACCGCGATCAGTTCCAGCGTCAGGTCTTGCACGCCGGCCGGCACATACACCGTCACCGACTGGGCCTGCAGCATGCGTTCGTACAAGGGGCCGCGGGCTTCCAGCGTGAAGTAATAAGCCCCGGGGCGAACCGGCACGGCGGCGGGCACTTGCGGTGCGTGCACCAGCCGCACACCGGGCATGGCCGAAAGCACCAGCTTGTCCACATCGTCGGGCGCGCCCACCTTGAAACGTTGCGGCACGGTCTCCACCAGCTCCATCGGGGCCATGGCCGCGCTCACGCCCAGGTACAGCTGGGTCTGCGCGAGCACCTGTTCGGAATCCAGTCGTCCCTGGTGGAACGAGGGCACCTGTTCCTGCAGGTGGATGGCGAAGTAGCGCGTCGAGATCACGGTCTCGAGCAGCTCACGGATGATGTGATCGATTCTGGCAAAGGCCGGGCCCGGGTTCAGGTGATCGTAGGTGGGCAGGTCGGCCAGCGTGAAGCTTCGCGAAAAGGTCATCAGCGAGCCGGCCAGCTCCAGCAGCGACTCGAACAAGCGCTCGGGGTGGTGTGCCGGTTGGCGCAGCAGGTGCGTCAGGCGCGCGAAGGCGGCGCTGGACGTGTGCAGCAGCCAGAACGAGGCCACATCGCCCGAGCGGAATTCGATGACGTTCTTGCTGGGCTCGCGGTGCATGCCGTACAGGGCATCGACCTTGGCCTGCAACACGTCCATCAGGCGGCGCAGCTGGGACAGCAAGGGCGGGCAGCCCTGAATCGACAGGCTGGGAGGCATGAACCGATCCACCCGTTCGAAGCCACCGGTGGCGGTGCGGCGCAAGGCCAGCAAGGGCAGGGTGACCAGGTGGGCCCGAGGTTCATGGGGCCCCAGCACGCGCAGCGAGCGCCCCAGGCTCACCACCTCGGCTGGCACCGCCTGGGTGTACAGGTCGGGCGCCTCGGTGTGGCGGTGGTAGTAGCGCAGGGCCGTGTCGGCTTCGGTGGCGCTGGGGGCAGCGTTCTGTCCGGCATCGCGCAGAGGCGCCATGGCCAGATGGAACACCCACTCGGCCTCTGGCGTGCGACCCGCCAGGTCACTCAGTTGCAATGGGGGGGGCAACTCATCGAGCTCTGGGGCACGCACCACTTCGCCGTCGGGCGTGATCAGCGACAGTGCGGTCAGGCGAAGCACGCCGCTGGCCAGCGCGTCGGTGTCGATCTGCAGCGACTGCAGTCCCCAGGCGTGGGGGTGAAGGGCCTGTGCCATCTGGGCCAGTCGCCACTCGTGGTATCGGTCCTGTTGCTGGAAATGCTGCGGGCGCAGGAACAGGCCTTCGCCCCAGAGGATTTTCGGAATGGGTGTCACGGTGAATGTCTTGGCGGCCGCAAGGCCCAGAGGTGTTCAAGGGCAGCTGGTTTCAGGCAGGTCGGACGGCACATCGGCTTCGTTGACTGGCACTCCCTTCCCGACCGTCAGGGAGCAGGCGTGCGCACCCATGGAGATGCCGCTTTTCTCGGCCTCTTCGGTGGAAAATGCGTAGCGCCAGCGGGAAGGGGCCGGGTTCTGGAACAGCGCCACCACTGCCACATAGCGGACCTCGCGGTGCGTCTTTTCCTTGAAGTTCACGCGTTGACCAGGCAGCAGGGCAATCTCTCGCGTCTCGATGAGGTCGTCACCCAGGCGGCTGCGCTCCAGCGCAGGGTTGCCAAAGGTTTCCAATGGCGCCTTCAGCAATGCTTCTGCACTGCGCAATTTGTACAGACGTGTCACCACCGAAAACGCAGGGCCCGAACGCCCGCGGTTGAGCTGGTCATCGGCCTGGATGGCCCAGGCGATCGTGCGATCAGGCTTGGCCGATTCCGGCAGTTCTGGCTTGCGCAGCCCCACCGATTCCAGCGCCTTGTCTTTCACCGCACCGAGGCTGTCCAGCAAAACTTCCTTGGGCGACGAAGCACACCCGGACAGCACCCACAGCAGGCACCCGAGCAGCCCCCAGCGAACAGACCTGTGGCCCATGTGTTGCATCCCTGACTTCATGTTGCTTCGGGCTCATACAGTCCCGCGGCGCGTAGTGTACGGAGCTTGCGGGGGGGGTCTGAAGGGCTTGAGGCCCCCCTGCGGAGGGTGATTTGCAACCGAGAGCAATAGTTTGTAACTGGCCCCCTTGTGGGGGGGGTGCAGGGGCGCGAATTCCGCTGTAATGCGCCCTGTCCAGCCCAACCGGGTTGGTGCTTCAAGAGTCCATTCAGGGAGAAAACGTGCAGTTGACGTTCGTTCAACGTGCCGTGCGCGTGAGCATGGCCGCTGGTTTGGTGTGTGCAATGGCGGGCTGTGCCAACGCCCCGCGTGGTGCGGCGGCGCAGGCCGAGCCAGTCACGGTCGCTGGTCAGGTGGTGCCTGACCGCATTGCCTCCACGATCGCTGCGGCCGACAAGGCTCAGAAGGAAGGTCGCACAGAGCGTGCCCTGGACATTCTGGACGATGCAGCGCGTCTGGAACCTGCCAGCAAGATGCCCTGGCTGCGTCGTGCCCAGATCCATTTCGAGGCTCGTCAGTATGGTGCTGCCATTCAGGCAGCGCAGGAGGCACTGCAGCGCGATGCATCAGATCTCACGGCCAAAAGCATCCTGGCCGTCAGTGGCCTGCGTGTCAGCGCCGATGCACTGGATCAGTTGCGCAAGGTCAATGAAGTCAATGGCTCTGCCCGCGCCGAAGCGGAAAGCGTCGCCCGCCTGATTCGCGAAGCCCTGGGTGAGCCCATCCTGGTCGAAGCGCCCGCCGCGGGCCCCGCGAAGCCTGAGGTCAAGCCCTTGGCTCGCCCGGTCGCCCGTCCTGCTGCACGCCCGACAGGGCCTGCAGCGCCGCAGGCCCCGGCAGCGAATTCGCCTGCGCCAACAGCTGCCAAGCCTGTCACGCCAGTTGTGCCGACCGCTGCAGCCAAGTCTGCCGCCACCACGGCCCCCGCCAAGGCGGCCAATCCTTTCGGTTCATTGAAGTAAATCACTCAGGAGTTGCCATGTCCAAGAAAGACAGCGTTCAGAAACGACTGGAGCGCGTGCGCCCCCCGCGCGTGCAGCTGACCTACGACGTCGAGATCGGCGACGCCATCGAGCAGAAGGAATTGCCCTTCGTGATGGGTGTGATGGGTGACTTCACCGGCCAGCCCAATCCCGACCAGCCCCTGCCCAAGGTCAAGGATCGCAAGTTCGTCAACATCGACCTCGACAACTTCGACGAAGTCATGGCCGGCATGGCGCCGCGTGCCAGCTACCGCGTGCGCAACCGCCTGAGCGCCGAAGGTGGTGAATTTGCAGTCAACCTCGAGTTCAACAAGATGGACGACTTCCGCCCCGAGTCGGTGGTGGAACAGGTCGAGCCCCTGCGCCGCTTGCTGGAGGCCCGCACGCGCCTGTCCGACCTGCGCGCCAAGATGGCCAGCAACGAAAAGCTGGAAGACCTGCTGGCCGAGGCACTGGCCAGCACCGACAAGCTCACCCAGCTCAATGCCGAGGTGGCCCCGCAAGCCGACAAGGAGTGAACCCATGAGCGCACAACTGCAAACCCAGGGCGCTGTGGCCCTGCCGGCTGAAGGCCAGTCTCTGCTGGACAGCCTGATCCAGCAAAGCCGCGTGGCGCGCAACGAGGTTGAACACGACCGCACGCGCGACCTCATCGGCGAACTGGTGCGCGAGGTCATGGACGGCACCGTCACGGTGTCTGACAACCTTTCGGCCATGATCGATGCCCGCATTGCCGATATCGACCGCCTCATCTCCGACCAGCTGTCGGAAGTGCTGCACGCCCCCGAGTTCCAGAAGCTGGAATCGAGCTGGTCGGGCCTGCGTTACCTGTGCCAGCAAACCTCCACTGGTGAACACCTGAAGATCAAGGTCTTCAACGTCAGCAAGAAAGAGCTGGTCAAGGACTTCAAGTCGGCCATCGATTTCGACCAGTCGGCCCTGTTCAAGAAGGTCTACGAAGAAGAGTTCGGCACCTTCGGTGGCGCGCCCTTTGCGGCCATGGTCGGCGATTTCGAAGTGGGCCGTTCGCCCGAAGACATGTACTTCATCGAACAGATGTCGCACGTGGCCGCGGCCTCGCATGCCCCCTTCCTGTCGGCTGCTTCGCCCGAACTGATGGGCCTGGAAAGCTTCACCGACCTGGGCAAGCCGCGCGACATGTCCAAGGTGTTCGACACGGTCGAATACGCCAAGTGGAAGTCGTTCCGTGATTCGGAGGATTCGCGTTACGTGGGCCTGACGCTGCCTCGCTTCCTGGGTCGCCTGCCGTACAACCCCAAGGATGGCCTGACCACCGAAGGCTTCACCTTTGTGGAGAACACCGACGGCACCCATCACGACAAGTACCTGTGGGTGAACGCTGCCTATGCCTTTGCCGCACGACTGACTTCGGCGTTCGAGCAGTTCGGCTGGTGCGCAGCCATTCGCGGCGTGGAAGGCGGCGGCCTGGTCGAAGACCTGCCCACCCACACCTTCAAGACCGACGATGGCGAAGTGGCCCTGAAGTGCCCCACCGAAGTGGCCATCACCGATCGCCGCGAAAAGGAACTCAGCGACCTGGGCTTCATCCCCCTGGTGCATTGCAAGAACACCGATTACGCCGCCTTCTTTGGCGCCCAGTCGGTGCAGAAACACAAGAAATACGACAACCCCGCTGCGAACGCGAACGCGGTGCTGGCCGCCCAGCTGCAATACATCTTCTCGGTGTGTCGCATCGCTCACTACCTCAAGGCCATGATGCGCGACAAGATCGGCAGCTTTGCGTCGGCGGGCAATGTCGAAGGTTTCCTGAACAGCTGGATCAACCAGTACGTGCTGGCCGATGACAGCGCCTCTCAGGAAGCCAAGGCGAAATACCCCCTGAGGGAAGCTTCCATCGAAGTGCAGGAAGTGCCCGGCCGTCCCGGGGTGTACCGTGCGGTGGCCTTTGTGCGCCCGCACTTCCAGCTCGATGAGCTGTCGGTTTCCCTGCGTCTGGTGGCAGAGCTGCCCCAGGGTGGCCGCGGCTGATCCAGCACGTTCTCTGACCCTGTATTCCCATAAACATTCACGGAAGGAAAGCCTGTGAAAGACATCTACATCGAATTCAAGAACTCGGCCATCAAGGGTGATGTGCGTGACGCCGTTCACGGCAGCAATGCCGCCACCGGCCAGAACAGCAAGCCGACCATCGAAGTCGACTCGTGGAGCCACCTGATCCGCCAACCCAAGTCGGCTTCGTCGTCGACCTCGGGTGGTCATACTTCCGAGCGTTGCGAGCACGAAGAAATGACCTTCGTGAAGGACATCGATTCGGCCAGCCCCAAGCTGTGGCAGGCCGCTTCGCAAGGCCTGGTCACGCCTGAAGTGGAAATCACCTTCTACCGCGCCAGCGGCCAGACCGGTTCGTTCAACATCAATACCACCAACGCCCGTGTGAAGTACCTGGTGATCAAGCTGAAGAACGTGCTGATCTCGTCGGTGGCCCCCTCGGTCACGGAAGAAGGCATCCCCAAGGAAACCTTTGGCCTGAAGTACTCGTCGGTGGAATGGACCTACTCGGCCTCGAAGCTGGACGGCAGCCAAGGCGCGGTCACCGGCACCGGTGCCTGGAACCTGGCCACCAACACCGCCACGTTCGGCTGATGCCGGCTTGACGGATAACATTTAAAAAAATCAAGGGAGGACAAGCGGCGGCCTGGTGTCGCCGCTTGCTTCATGGCGATGGCGTTGTTCAGCCTCAACCTGATGGAAAAACTCC
>JBEGRT010000090.1:0-2680 GCA_041180305.1 Pseudomonadota bacterium | reverse complement strand
CGGTCACGCGGCTGGATGTCGATGAAGGTGGCCAGCTCGTCGATGGTGGCCTCCAGGTTCTCGACCTTGGACGGCGTGATCTCCAGCGTGTAGGCAGAGTAGTTGTTGGCCAGCACCACGCCGTTGCGGTCGACGATCAGGCCGCGGTTGGGCACGATGGGCACCACGGCGATGCGGTTGTTTTCGGCCTGGGTGGCCAGCTCGTCGTGGCGCACCACCTGCAGCACCACCAGACGGAACACCAGCAAGCCGAAACAGAACAGCACGAAGCCCGCTGCCGCCCACAGGCGCGTGCGGAACCGGCTGAGTTCGACTTCGAGGTTCTTGAGCTCCGTCATGGGCTCACAGCGGTCGGTTCTTGTCGCGGTCGGGCGGACGGCGTTGCGGCGCCAGCAGCAAAGCGTGCGCCACCGGCCACAGCGCGGCCTCGAGCACCGGCGCCAGCATCAGGCCCCAGCCGGGGAAAGAGGCCCCGGCCACCATGCGCACCACCAGCGAAACCACGTGGGCCGCGATGAACAGCGGCAGGATCTGCACGGTCTGCGAGCCCACCGTGAACCACAGCAGGCGGCGGTGCACCGTGATGGCGAAATAGCTGAGCAGCGAATAGGCCAGCGCATGCTGACCCAGCAGCGCCCCTTCGTGGATGTCCATGAACAGGCCAAACATGAAGGCCACGCCGACGCCCACGCGACGGGGCTGGTGGACATTCCAGAACACCACGGCCACGGCCAGGAAGTCGGGCATGGCCGACAGCCGGCCGACAGGCAGCAGGTTCAGCATGAAGGCCACCACCAGGGTGAACCACATGAAGGCCGGGTTCACCGGCAGCAGCAACTGGTCGCCGCGGGGCATGATGCTCATGTCAGGGCCCTTCCGTGCTCACGCGGGACGACCCACCCGCTGCGGCCGACGCGCCATCGGCCGACGTGGTGGCGCGGGGCGCCGAGGGGTCCGGGCGCTCGGGCAATTGCTCCGACAGCGGGTGCAGCACCAGCACATGACGGGGGCGATCGGGGAGCGCCATCGGGGTGAGCAGGATGCGGGCAAAGGCCGAATCGGCACGGCGGTCCACGCGCGACACCTTGGCCACCGGCAAACCTTCTGGGTAGATGCCGTCCAGCCCCGAGGTGGTGAGCAAGTCGCCCTGTTGCACATCGGCGTTGCCCGCCATGAAGCGCAGCTCCATGCCCTGGGCCTGCGGCAAACCGTAGGCCACCCCGCGCTGCTGCGTGCGGTCGTTGACCACGGGGATGGCGGCATCGCGGTCGGTCACCAGGGTGACTTCGGCCGTGAGCGGGTACACGCGGGTGACCTGACCCAGCACTCCCTGGCGATCCAGCACGGGAGAGCCCAGCTTCAGTCCGGCGCTGCTGCCGCGGTTGAGCACGATCTTGCGGGTGTAAGGGTCTGGGGCGTCGTACAGCACTTCAGCGGCCATGCTGCGTGCCTGCACGCGGGGCTTGAGTTCGAGCAAAGCCCGCAGGTCGGCATTTTCACGCGCCAGGGTGCGCTCGCGCATCAGGGCATCGGCCTGCGCTGCCAGTTGTTGCTCGGCACGGGCCTGATCGGCACGGGCCTGATCCAGCCCCTGCAGGTAATCACCCGCCTGGCCCGACCAGCGCGAAGGGGCCAGCAGCACCTGCTGCACCGGATGCAAGGCGGTGGCCCCCGCGGCCCGCAAAGGACGCACCATCTGGAACCGCAGGTCGGCCACCATCAAGAAGATGGCCAGCGAGGCGAAGAACACCAGACGCGTCAGCGCCGACGGCCCTTGCTTGAAGAAGGGCGGTGGGGAGCGGTCCAGCGTGCCGAGGGCCATGCGGTGTGGGCGGGCCGATCAGCCCGCCAGAGGCTTCACGTCACTCCGACGTGAAGATGCTGCCCAGGCGGTCCATGCGCTCCAGGGCAATGCCACAACCGCGCACCACGCAGGTGAGCGGGTCTTCGGCCACCAGCACCGGCAGGCCGGTTTCTTCGGCCAGCAGACGGTCCAGGTCGCGCAGCAGGGCGCCACCACCGGTCAGCATCATGCCGCGCTCGGCGATGTCTGCACCCAGCTCGGGCGGGGTCTGTTCCAGTGCGTTCTTGACGGCCGAGACGATCTGGTTGAGCGGATCGGTCAGGGCTTCCAGGATTTCGTTGGAGCTGATGGTGAAGCTGCGGGGCACGCCTTCCGACAGGTTGCGGCCCTTGACTTCCATTTCCTTGACTTCAGAGCCCGGGAAGGCGCTGCCGATGCTCTTCTTGATGGCTTCGGCCGTGGGCTCGCCGATCAGCATGCCGTAGTTGCGGCGGATGTAGCTGATGATGGCTTCGTCGAACTTGTCACCGCCGACGCGGACCGAGCCCTTGTAGACCATGCCGCCCAGCGAGATGACGCCCACTTCGGTGGTGCCGCCACCGATGTCGACCACCATCGAGCCGCTGGCCTCGCTGACGGGCAGGCCGGCGCCGATTGCGGCAGCCATCGGCTCTTCGATGAGGTAGACCTGAGAAGCGCCGGCGCCCAGAGCGGATTCGCGAATCGCGCGGCGCTCAACCTGGGTAGAACCGCAGGGAACGCAGATGATGATGCGCGGGCTGGGCCGCATCATCGAGCGCGGATGCACCATCTTGATGAACTGCTTGAGCATTTGCTCGGTGACGGTGAAGTCGGCGATCACGCCGTCCTTCATGG
>JBEGRT010000089.1:0-4270 GCA_041180305.1 Pseudomonadota bacterium | reverse complement strand
GGCCCGACCAAACCTGTTCTCTGCAGTCGGATCAGAGAACACTGCAAAGCCGAAACGGCTTTGCACTGCTCTCGTCGCGCCCCGGCCATCGCGTGGCCGCCGCGGAACCGGCTTTGCCGGGCCGCTGGCGGCGCCCCCTCGAGGGGGTGCGCCGCAGGCGCTTCGGGGGTGCTACTTCAGTGCAGCCTTGGCGCCAGCCTCTTCCAGCTTCTTCTTGGCAGCTTCGGCATCGGCCTTGGCAATGCCTTCCTTGACGGGCTTAGGCGCACCGTCCACCAGGTCCTTGGCTTCCTTCAGGCCCAGGCCCGTGAGTTCGCGCACGACCTTGATGACCGACACCTTGTTCGCGCCGACTTCGGTCAGCATGACGGTGAACTCGGTCTGCTCTTCCACCACGGCCGCGGCAGCGCCACCTCCGCCGGCGCCGGCCGGCGCGGCCATCGCCGCGGCCGACACGCCGAACTTCTCTTCGATGGCCTTGACCAGCTCGTTCAGTTCCATCACGGACATGCTGTCCAGGGCGGTCAGGAATGCGTCTTTATCGAATGCCATTTGGGGCTCCTAAAAATCGGTAAAAAAGTTGAAATGCGGATCAGGCAGCGGGGGCTTCGGCAGCAGGTGCCTCAGCAGCGGCACCACCACCCTTTTGCTCGCCCACGGCAGCCAGAACGCGAGCGAAGCCTGAGATCGGCGATTGCAGCAGACCGCAAATTTGGGCCAGCAGGACTTCCTTGCTGGGGATGGATGCCAGGCTCTTGACGCCGTTGGCGTCCAGGGCCTTGCCGGCGTAAGCGCCAGCCTTGATGACCAGCTTGTCATTGCCCTTGGCAAAGTCAGCGATCACCTTGGCAGCTGCCACGGCGTCTTCAGAGAAGCCGTAGATCAGCGGGCCGCTCATGCTCTCGGCAGCGACTTCGAACTGGGTGCCGGCAACAGCGCGACGAGCCAGGGTGTTCTTCAGCACGTGAAGGTACACACCTTGGGCGCGAGCGTTCTTGCGCAGCTGGTCCAGTTGAGCCACCGTGAGACCGCGGTATTCAGCCAGTGCCAGCGTCTGTGCCTTGCCTGCTTGGGCAGCCACTTCCGCAATGACGGCTTCTTTCTCGGTACGATTGAGACTCAAGGTCTACTCCTTAAAACATGTCCTGGCGGTGCGTTTGCACGCCCCACCCAGACACACCCGGATTCAGCGACCGTTTGTCTCGGGGAGCCCCACAGGCCTTGCGGCCCACAGGGAAACCTTCAACAGCGGGATCGCCATCTGCGTAGGCTGGGGGATTAAGCCAACCACCGCCTGTACAAGCACGGTGGCCAACGCCTACGGTCTTTGATAGCCCACAGGCCGCACGCACCCTGGGGTGCACACGGGCCCATGGCCCACCAATTTCTTTCACCAACACCCACACCAGACTCGCGCGGGGTTGTGGTGCACGCCGGCCGAAACCGGCAGCACCGCGTGACGCTTCAGCGAAGCCGAGTCAAGCCCTGAGGCTCAGACTCAGGCAGCGTTGATGCTGTTGATGTCGACGCGAACGCCCAGACCCATGGTCGACGAGACGGCGACCTTGCGCAGGTACACGCCCTTCGACGAAGCGGGCTTGGCCTTGTTCAGGGCTTCCAGCAGAGCCGCCAGGTTGCCCTTGAGCTTGTCGGCGTCGAACGAGCGACGGCCGATGGTGCCGTGGACGATACCGGCCTTGTCGATACGGAACTGCACCTGACCAGCCTTGGCGTTCTTGACAGCGGTGGCCACGTCAGGGGTGACGGTGCCAACCTTCGGGTTCGGCATCAGGCCACGGGGGCCCAGGATGGTACCCAGGGTACCGACGATGCGCATGGTGTCGGGCGAAGCGATCACCACATCGAAGTTCAGGTTACCGGCCTTGACTTGCTCGGCCAGGTCTTCCATGCCCACCACGTCGGCGCCAGCGGCCTTGGCTTCTTCAGCCTTGGCGCCTTGGGCGAACACGGCCACGCGCTTGGTCTTGCCGGTGCCGTTGGGCATCACGACAGCGCCGCGAACGACCTGGTCCGACTTCTTGGCGTCCACGCCCAGTTGCACGGCGACGTCGATCGACTCGTCGAACTTGGCGTTGGCAGCTTCCTTGATGATCGCGATGGCGTCATCGAATGCATACAGCTTGGTCGTTTCGACCTTGCCTTGCAGAGCCTTTTGGCGCTTGGTCAGCTTAGCCATTTCACAGGCCCTCCACGATGATGCCCATCGAACGGGCAGAACCAGCGATGGTGCGCACGGCAGCTTCCAGATCGGCTGCGGTGAGGTCCTTCTGCTTGGTCTTGGCGATTTCTTCGATCTGAGCGCGGGTCAGCTTGCCGACCTTGTCGGTGTGCGGACGGGCCGAACCCTTGTCCAGCTTGGCGGCCTTCTTCAGGAGCACCGTGGCAGGAGGGGTCTTCAGAACGAAGGTGAAGGACTTGTCTGCGTAGGCGGTGATCACCACGGGCAGAACCAGACCCGGTTCCATGCCTTGAGTCTGCGCGTTGAACGCCTTGCAGAACTCCATGATGTTCAGACCACGCTGACCCAGCGCGGGACCGATCGGCGGCGAGGGGTTCGCCTTGCCGGCCGGGACTTGCAGCTTGATGAAGCCGACAATTTTCTTGGCCATGAGTTTCTCCTGTGGCACACACAGCGGCCTGCCGGTGTGCTTGAGTCAAACGCCAGGCTTGCGATGGTGCACACATGCACACCGCCACTTCCTGGCTCCTCTTGACGCCGTGGGCGCCTGGCTTTCGCCAGCACGCTTGCCTGCGTCTGCTGCAGCGCTTGCCGGGCTTTCGCCTGGGGTCGCGCACAGCGCAAAAGCCCACCCGAAAACGGGCGAGCCTTCGATTCTCGCTCAAACGAAACGATCAGGCAAGTGCCTGATCGTGTTCAGAGGGCTTCGCAGCGCCTAGGGCCCAGCCCGGCGCCGCGCGGCATCAGATCTTTTCGACCTGGTGGAAATCCAGTTCCACCGGGGTGGCGCGACCGAAGATGGTGACCGACACGCGCAGCTTACTCTTGTCGTAGTTGACCTCTTCGATGGAGCCGTTGAAGTCGGTGAAGGGGCCTTCCTTGACGCGGACCACTTCGCCCACTTCCCACTCGACCTTGGGACGCGGCTTCTCGATGCCCTCTTGCATCTGGTTGACGATCTTCATGACTTCGTCTTCCGAGATGGGCGAGGGACGGTTGCGGGCGCCGCCCACAAAGCCGGTGACCTTCGAGGTGTTCTTGACCAGGTGCCAGGTGTCATCGGACATGACCATCTCGACCAGCACGTAGCCCGGGAAGAAGCGGCGCTCGGTGACGGACTTCTTGCCGTTCTTGACTTCCACGACTTCTTCGGTGGGCACCAGGATGCGGCCGAACTGGTCCTGCATGCCGGCGCGGTCGATGCGCTCGCGCAGGTTGCGTTCGACGGCCTTTTCCATGCCCGAATAGGCGTGGACCACGTACCAGCGCAGCGGGGCCGATGCGGGCGTGCCAGTTTGAACGTCGCTCATGGATTCAACCTTCTTTTGTTTGACGGGCTCAGGCCTTCCAGCCCAGGATCACGCTGTAGAGCAGCCATTCCAGCGACTTGTCGACCAGCCACAGGAACAGGGCCATGACCACCACGAAGGCGAACACGTACAGGGTCATCTGACGTGCTTCCTGCTTGGTCGGCCAGACCACCTTCTGCAGCTCCTTCCAGGAATCCTGACCGAAAGCGATCAGCTCCTTGCCCTGGCCGGACGTGAAGAACACGCCCACGCCAGCAGCGATCAAGGCGAGCAGCGCCACGATGCGCAGCCACAGGTCCTGCTTGCCCAGCAGGTAGAAGGCCGCCACACCGGCGATGACCAGCGCGCCAGCCGCAGCCAGCTTGGCCTTGTCGGCAGAGGACGTCACGGTCTCGACTTGGGTGGTGGAAGACATGGTGAAAACTGATGTGGAACTTGAGGCAGGAAAGCCCGCGGACCATGCGGCCTGCGGGCTGCTGCGTGACAGCGGCGATGTTGGTTCAGAAGGGGGTGGCAGGGGCAGAGGGAATCGAACCCCCAACCTTCGGTTTTGGAGACCGACGCTCTGCCAATTGAGCTATACCCCTAAACCCTTTGAACCAGTTCGATTTTAATCGAGGATCTTGGCCACCACGCCGGCGCCGACGGTGCGGCCGCCTTCACGGATGGCGAAGCGCAGACCTTCTTCCATGGCGATCGGGGCGATCAGCTTGACGGTGATCGACACGTTGTCACCAGGCATGACCATTTCCTTGTCGGC
>JBEGRT010000088.1:0-6281 GCA_041180305.1 Pseudomonadota bacterium | reverse complement strand
CCCCTTGCCGGGGGGGGAACTCAAAGCCTGAGGAGTGGACTAAACTACGCGGTTCTTTCGACGGGTGCCTGCAGGGTGCCGACAAGGTTGTGTTGACGACACGCAACTTTGTCGAGACCCTGTTTTCAACTTCCGGAGATTTCGTCATGTCCAACGCTGTCCAGGTGAACGCACCTGCATACGTCAAGAACGCCAAGCTGATCGCTTGGGTGGCCGAGATGGCCGCCCTGCTGCAGCCCAAGGACATCTACTGGTGCGATGGCACCACCGAAGAGTACGACCGCCTGTGCGGCCAGCTGGTCGAAGCTGGTTCGTTCAAGAAGCTCAACCCCGAGCTGCGCCCCAACTCCTACCTGGCCTGGACCCACCCGTCCGACGTGGCCCGCGTGGAAGACCGCACCTACATCTGCTCCGACCGCAAGGAAGACGCCGGCCCCACCAACAACTGGTGTGACCCCGCCGAGATGCGCGCCAAGCTGCAAACGGGCGAGCAAGCCCTGTTCAAGGGCGCCATGAAGGGCCGCACCCTGTACGTGGTGCCGTTCTCGATGGGCCCCCTGGGTTCGAACATCGCCCACATCGGCGTCGAGCTGTCTGACTCGGCTTACGTGGCCGTGAACATGAAGCTCATGACCCGCATGGGCAAGGGCGTGATCGACGTGCTGGGCACCGACGGCGAATTCGTGCCCTGCGTGCACACCGTGGGCGCTCCGCTGGAAGCCGGCCAGAAGGATTCGGCCTGGCCTTGCAACCCCGACACCAAGTACATCGTCCACTACCCCGCCACCCGCGAAATCTGGTCGTACGGTTCGGGCTACGGCGGCAACGCGCTGCTGGGCAAGAAGTGCTTCGCGCTGCGCATCGCTTCCACCATGGGCCGTGACCAGGGCTGGCTGGCCGAGCACATGCTGCTGCTGGGCGTGACCAACCCCCAAGGTCAGAAGTACCACGTGGCGGCCGCCTTCCCCTCGGCCTGCGGCAAGACCAACTTCTCCATGCTGATCCCGCCCGAGGGCTACAACGGCTGGAAGGTCACCACCATCGGTGACGACATCGCCTGGATCAAGCCCGGTGCCGACGGCAAGCTGTACGCCATCAACCCCGAAGCCGGTTACTTCGGCGTGGCCCCTGGCACCAACACGCTGACCAACTACAACTGCATGGAGTCGCTGAACCGCGACGTCATCTTCACCAACGTGGCCCTGACCGATGACGGCGACGTGTGGTGGGAATCGATGACCGACGAGGCCCCGGCTCACCTGATCGACTGGCAGGGCAACGACTGGACCCCGGCCATCGCCAAGGAAAAGGGCGTCAAGGCCGCCCACCCGAACGCCCGCTTCACCGTGGCCGCCACCAACAACCCGGTGCTGGACCCCGAGTGGGACAACCCCGCTGGCGTGCCCATCGATGCCTTCATCTTCGGCGGCCGCCGCTCGACCACCGTGCCCCTGGTGACCGAAGCCCGCGACTGGACCGAAGGCGTGTACATGGCCGCCACCATGGGTTCGGAAACCACCGCTGCCGCTTTCGGCCAGCAAGGTGTGGTGCGCCGTGACCCGTTCGCCATGCTGCCCTTCATGGGCTACAACATGAGCGACTACTTCCAGCACTGGCTGGACCTGGGCGCCAAGCTGCAGGCCTCGGGCGCCAAGCTGCCCCAGATCTACTGCGTGAACTGGTTCCGCAAGGGTGCTGACGGCAAGTTCGTGTGGCCTGGCTACAGCGAAAACATGCGCGTTCTGGAATGGATGCTGGGCCGCCTGGAAGGCAAGGCCGGTGGTGTGGAAAACGCTTTCGGCGTGAGCCCCACCTATGAAGACATCAACTGGAACGGCCTGAACTTCACCAAGGAACAGTTCCAGTCCGTCATCGGCATCGACACCGCCGCCTGGACGCAAGAGCTGAAGTTGCACGACGAGCTGTTCACCCAGCTGGCATACAACCTGCCGGCCGCCATGCCCGCCACCAAGGCCAAGCTGGAACAGCGTCTGGCCGCCTGAGCTGGCTGATGCGCCTCGGGGCTGTGGCCCCGGGCGCTCATAAAAAAGCCCCGCACTGCGGGGCTTTTTTCATGGCGGTACGGCGATGTCGCCGCCGCAGGGCATGACGGCTCAGTGTGCGTGGCGGCGCCTGGAGGCGGCGCCCAGACCCAGCATGCCCACGGCCATCAGGGCCCAGCTGGTGGGCTCGGGCACGGCACTGATGCTGAGCGTGAGGGTCATGGGCACGTTCGGATCGACGGGCAGGCAGTTGACCAGCTCCAGCATGTAGCCCATCGAGGGGATGCCGACGCCTGTGCTGCTGCTCAGCGACTTGCCAAACGACATGTTCACGCCATCGCGCAGTGTGTTGGCGGCCAGGAATGTGTCGCCCATTTCGTTGGGCTGGGTGAAGGTCGCAAACACCAGGTCGCCACCGGACAGCTTCAGCGACACATCGCTTTGCTGAGCCAGCCCGAAGGTCACGAAGAACCAGCCGGCTCTGTCGGGATCCGACAGGTTGACGACGGTGTCTCCTGTGCCCAGCGGGCCGAGGGCGATGTTGTTGACGGCCGAGGCGGCCAGGGCGGTGAGGCTGAGCGCGCAGGCGATCAGACCTTGACGGGCAAGATGCATCATGGAAACTCCCTTGTGTTGTAGGTGTGCAGAAAACTCAGCACACCCCATGCTGCCAGAATTCCGGACAGCATTGGCTCGGGGTTTGCGTCCAGATGTGTATTCAGTACCCCGACTCCACCGGCCGGCGCTGAAGCACCCCGATGGGCGGCGCCCAGCGTGAGCCCTTGACCTTCTTGGAGGTGACCAGGGTGATGTCGGCCGGTTCGAACACTTCGACGTTGTGCGTGATGGGCGTGGTCAGCACGTACTGCGCCCGGGTGCTGCGCAGGAAGTGGCCGACCAGCTGGATGTTGCGCACATCGAGGTGGGCGAAGGGTTCGTCGATGAACACGAAGCCGCCCGTGGTCGATTCTTCGTCTTTCATCAGGCCCACCAGCAGGATCAGGGACTTGATGACCTGCTGGCCGCCCGAGGCTTCGCCGTCGTTCAGGCCGATGCTGCCCTTGCCGTCGAAGTTGAAGTTCACGCGCAGTTCGGCCTGGCGCAGGTGGGCGTCGTCGCCATCGAGGTTGGGCAGCTCGGCGCTGACTTCCACACCGGCCAGCTGGCCCAGCTCGACGATGTTCTTGCGGTAGCGGCGCACGGTCACGCGCAGCACGTCGGTGTAGCGCTCGCGGGCGTTGTCGACCGCGATGGCGGCCTGCGCATTGCTGACCTTGCGCTGGTTCAGCTCGTCTTCCTGGCGCACCACGTGGGCCGTCATGAGGGTGAGCTGTTCCTGCACGGTGGCATCGGTTTCCCAGTGGCCGGTGGCCAGTTCCTGCTCGATGGCTTCCAGGCGCAGGCGGGCCTGCGTGCCGTTGCCGTAGCGTTTGGTCAGGGCCTGCAGGTGCTCGGCCTGGCGCCAGCGCGCGGGGAACTGGGCCTTTTGCTGCTGCAGCGGCTGGGCCAGGGCCTGCACAGCGGTGTGGCGTTCGCCCCAGCTCTGGCCGTGCACCTGCTGGCGCTGTTCGATGTGGGCCAGGCGTTCCTGGGCCTGCCGGTAGGCGTGCTCGGCATTGGCCTTGCCCACGATGGCGGCCTTGTGGTCGCTTTCCAGCTGCTGCCAGCGGGTGCCCGCGTCGATGCGGGCCTGGCGCAGGCCGGGCAGGGTGGCACGGGCCTGGCTGAACTCGGCCTGGCGCTCGGCCAGTTCCTGCGCGGCGGTGTGGCCCTTGGCGGCCTGGCGGGCTTGCTTGAGCTGGCGCTGCACGGCTTCCTGCTCGCGGGCCACGCCGGTGAGCTGTTCGTCCAGGCTGGCCAGGCGGGCGTCGATCGAGGCGCGGCGGGCGGCCACAGCGGCGGCGCCGAACTGGTGCTGGCCGGGGTCGACCCACACGCTGCGGCCGCCACGGCCATCGCGGTGGTAGGCCTCGGGCGTGATCCACTCGCCGCCTTGCTTCACGCCGGCCTCGGTGTCGGCCACGCATTCGATCTGCGCCAGCTGGCGCAGCAGCCAGCGCGGGGCCTTGGCCGACCAGCGCAGCTTGCTCAGCAGCGTGCCGTCTTCGGGCTTGGCGGGTGCGTGTTCGGCATCGGCCACCACGTAGTGGCGGTAGCGTTCGCGCTCGGCCAGGGCCATGGCACGGCCTTCGTCGGCGGCCTTGTCCAGCACCACCACCCAGCGGCTGCCGCGCAGCACGCCTTCGGCGGCGGCGCGCCACTTCTCGTCGATGATCTCGATGACATCGGCCAGCAGGTGGTGGGCAATGCCCGCTTCTTTCAGCACGCGGGTGAAGCCGGTCACATCCGGCGGGGGCGGGGCCTGGTGCTGGCCCTTGAGGCCATCGCGGGCGCGCTGGGCTTCCAGGCGCTGGTCGCTCAGGCGTTGCCAGCGGGCCTGCAGGGCCTGTTCCTGCTCGCCCAGCTCTTTCAGCAGGGTGCCCAGTTGTTCGGTGTCGCCTTCCACGTGGGCCAGCTTTTCCAGCTCGTCGGCGTGCTTGACCAGGGCTTCCACAGGACGTTCGGCCTCACGGGCTTCGTCCTGCTGGCGGCGCACCTGGCGCACCGCCACTTCGAGCTCTTCCACGCGGGTGGCCGCGGCCCCCTGGGCCTGGAAGGCGGCCAGGGATTCGGCCTTGAGGTCGGCCAGGCGGCGGTGGTCTTCGGCGGCCTGCAGGCGCTGGGCGTGCAGCTCACGCAGTTGTTTGGCCACCTGCTTGCGCTCTTCCACCCAGGTCAGCACGGGCAGGGCTTCGGTGGCCAGGGTTTCGCGTTCGGCCAGTTTCAGTTGGTACTGCTGGTACAGGTTCACGCGCGATTCGAGTTCGGCGCGCTGGGCCTTGCCATGTGAGAGCTCGCGCTCGGCGGCTTCCACTTCCTGCAGCAGCTGCTTCTGGTGGGTGCGGGCTTCTTCGTAGCGGTCGAGCACTTCCTGGTCGCCGAACACGTCGAAGACCAGTCGCAGCAGTTCCTTGGGGCTGTATTCGCACAGGCGGTCGGTCTGGCCCTGTTCCAGTGCCAGCACGCGGGCGATGGCGCGGCTCAGGCCAGCGCCTTCGAGGCGCTTGCGCCAGTTGTCCACGCCCATCCAGTCTTTCTCGTGCTTCTCGACCATGGTCTCGATGGACACATCGCCTTCGAGCATGAGGTAGCGGCGCACCCAGTCGCCGCCGTTGCGGTCGATGCGACAGGCCAGCGTGACGGTGTCGCTGTACAGCAGGCTGCGGGCGAAGGGCCGGTTGGAGGCCTGGCGGGTGCGGGGGCGGTTGTCGACCGTGGCGCGCAGCCAGGCGCTGTCGGCGTTGGCGTGGCGGGCGTAGGTCTTGTAGTTGCGCCCCCCGGAGCAGTCCAGGCCCAGCAGGGTGCGCATGGCATCGAGCAGGGTGGTCTTGCCCGAGCCGTTGGGGCCGGCCACGGTGATGATGGCGCCGTCCAGCGGCAGGGTCAGGCGCTGGCAGTAGTCCCAGTGCAGCAGTTCAAGGCTTTGCAGGTGAAACATGCGGTGGGGGCTCAGGCTGGGTCTTGGTCGGCGGCGGCGTCATCGGACGCGGCAGGGGTGTCTGCGGCATCGTCAGAGGCGGGGGCCTCATCGGTGTCGTCTGGGGCATCGGGCGAGCCGCCCCCCATGGCCGCCACGGTGGCGTCGTAGGCGTCGTCGTCGGCCACTTCGGGCAGGTCGGGGGCCAGGTGGCGCGCCTGGCGCAGCACGTCGGCCAGGGTGCCTTGCAGGATGCGCGGTGCCAGGGCGTCGTAGTCGAGCAGCAGGTCGAGCAGCGGGCCTTCCCCGATGTCATCGCCCTTGCGCACGATGAAGCCGTGGGCCTCCAGGCGCTTGAGGTTGGTGTCCAGCCGTGTTTTCTTGCCCAGCTGCACGCCGAAGTCGGCCAGCAGGGCACGGTAGTTCACGGCCGGGCTCACGCTGGCGGCGGTGGGCAGGGGGCGGTCAGCGGCGAACATGTCGTTCTGGCCATCTTTGGTGCTGTTGGCGCGCGCGGCCTGGCGTTCGCGCTTGGGCAGCACGATCAGCGCCCACAGCACCACCAGCAGCGACACCGCGTCACGCGGCAGGTCGAGGTTGTTGTGGCTGTTCAGACCGGCCTCGCCAAACACGGCGCCTTCGGCCGGGCGCAGCAGCGCCACGGCCACGTGGTCGGCGTAGAGGTTGTCCACCAGCTTCAGGCCGACCTGGGCCAGGCGCTCTTGCGTGGCCTGCCACAGGTCGTGGTCGATCAGCGCGCG
>JBEGRT010000087.1:0-5248 GCA_041180305.1 Pseudomonadota bacterium | reverse complement strand
CTGTTGGTTGAGGGTGGGACATGGCGCGGCGGTAACCTTAATTGGGGAACTGGCGCAACCGACAGCCCAGCCGATACTGCCGTAACAGGCACCCCGGCAAACATAGAATCAGGTGCAGGCGGCAACGCTCATATTCACTATGTTGACAACGCGGATGGATCGCAGAGCTACGCGATGGGTCGCGTTGTAAAACATACTGATGGCCGGCTTGTGATGACGCAATATGCGGACGATGCGCTGTATTCTTCGCATCCAAGAACGCAGCTGTTCGGTATGTATCTACTGAACCTGTCTGGCTACTGGAGGCAGTATGTATCAGTGCAGTTCGGCGATAGTGAAGTGCCGTGGCCTGTATACTCAGACAATATCGGCACAGACGGGGTTCTATTCTACCAGCTGAAAGGCACCGTCGCGGGTAATCCTGTACTTCAGTTGACGGCCAAGAACAATTCCAGCGATCGAACCAAGATCGACGTTCAGTTCAATGTGAATCTCACGTCAGGTGGCATCGTCAGCAACGTCTACACGCAGTCGGCATTGCAGGCAGGGGTCCGTCACGACTTCGTGATCGATACATTCCTGGACTGGAGGGCACGCGGAGCCAGCGGAGGCAAAGCCTACAATGGGCTCTGGTACTCACGAGAGGGCGAGACGCCAGAACTCGTGTATTCATCCACCAGTTCCAATACACTATGGTCCAACACCGCAGACAAAGTGCAACCCATGTGGGGAATTTACCGATATCAATGGAACACCAAGGCAACAGACGATTGCCGAGTGATTTTCCACAGAGCCGGCATCAAGAATGCCAGTCGATCGTTGGCCGCCCGCGCCATCCAGGCACGGAACGCACGGACATGAAAGGGAGCGAAGTGGCGGCTGAAACGGGGGCGGCAGCTGGTGGCATCCTGTTGGCAAAATTCTTGCCGGCAGGTATTGGTGCGGCGATCATGATTGCGGTGGATCCGCCACGAACGCGAGGCGAGCTGTTCGCTCGTGCGTTCGTGGCGTTCGCCTGCAGCTATCTATTCAGCGATGTTGCCGTCTCCGCCATCGCTGCCGCGCCGCTGATCGGCGCCTGGTTCAATCCACTGAACGCCGGCCATGTCCGGGCTGTGGATGGACTGCTGGGCGCGCTGGGCTGGTTCCTGGCTGGCGGTGTCAGCGTCATTGCCAAGCGGTTCAAGCGCCGGCCGCTTCACGTGGTGCGCGAAATCCGCGACACAGTCAAGTGACCATGGTGTAAGCTACTTGTCAACACTAAAACTAGGGAGAAGGTAGCAGCCAGCCCCTTGCCGCCAGGGGCTGCGCCAAGTCGCTGCCGCACCGCAGCGTTTCAAGGACGGCGATGGAGCCAATCCATGAAGCGATCCCATTTTGCCGCCGGCTGCGCGGCCATCATCCTCGTTGCTGCCGTCACGGTCACGCTCATGACCTACACCGTTGTCCAGGCGTCAGATGGCGATGGCTGGATGGTGATGCAGCGGACCAGCGCCAAAGAGTGCGACGAGGGCGGCGGATGTGTCATCCTGTCGCAGCGTCAGGGCAACAACCTCGTGCAGTACGCAGCTGCCATGGGCGCCAGGGCAGCTCGGCGCGGCACCGATAAGGACCTGTGATGCCGGACGAGCGCCTGTCGCCAAACTTCTGGCTGTCGGAGTTCCTGCGATCCGACATCGCCACTCGTCGCGGCCTGTGCAACACCCCATGCGTCACGGCGCTGCTCAACATCCGCACGATCCTCGCGCCCGGCATGCAGCAGGTCCGCAACATCCTCGGTCAGCCAGTGTTCATCACCTCGGGCTACAGGTCCGCGGCAGTGAATAAGGCAGTTGGCGGCTCGCAGCACTCGCAGCATGTCCAGGGCCTCGCGGCCGATTTTATCTGCCCATCGCTTGGCATGCCGCGCACCGTCGCCGAATACCTGCTGCAGCACTCAACGCTGCAGTTCGATCAGCTCATCCACGAGGGCGCCTGGCTGCACGTCTCGTTCGTGCCGAGCAAGCCGCGGCACGAGGTGCTCACTGCGCACTTCGACGGCGGGCATGTCACCTACACCAACGGCCTGCACTAGGAGCCACCATGCGCTACACCCTCATACTGTCCGCTGTGCTGCTGGCCGGCTGCAGCACCCTCAACAACTATGGCATTGGCGGAGAGCCGAGGATTGCCTGCTACACCAGAGACGCTACCGCGATCCTGGACGACAAGATGGCCGGCCCGGCGAGTGCGCACGGCTCCATCGTCCGCCGCATCACAGATGCTGACGCTCTGTGCGCCCCGCTGCGTGCCAAGGCAGCTTCTGCGGCCCAATGAGCGCAACCGCTACCCGTCCGCCAGATCAGCGGAATCCCATGATCGACGAAGATGATCTTGTCTGGCTCGTCCACGAGGGCGTGTGGCTCGGCATTCCGAACGACTCTACAGGGGAGACGCTGCAGCGGGCGCTGATGGCGTTGGAGTGGATGGGTAGGCCCAATGAGTCGTAAAGACTATTTACTTCATAGCGCGGATGTGGCACAGTCGCATCATCATGAACGCACGACCGCGACCCGCAACCTCTACATCTGGGTGTATTGTCAACCCGGTAGACGGCCGCGCTTGGAACGCGGAGGCTGCAGGTTCGAATCCTGCCACCCAGACCACTGACCGGCAGCGCCCTGAGATGGGGTGTGGTGTAAAGGTCAGCACATCGGTCTTTGAAATCGGTAGTCCCAGTTCGAGTCTGGGCACCCCTGCCACCTCACAATTCCGACTCGGTCGCTTAGGCTATTGACGCTCCAACCCATGGAGCGGACGCTCATTCGGTAGAGCACGCGGCTGTAACCCGCAGGTCGGCTAGTTCCGTGTAGGTTCGAATCCTTCCCGCTCCACCATATGCGTCGCTGATGCAATAGGCAGACATGGCCGGCTCAAACCCGGCTTCATCGGGGTTCGAATCCCTGGCGACGCACCAAAACGCCCAGGTGGCAATGGAAATTGGTACACCTACCGGTCTTAGAAGCCGGGCTCTTGCGAGTTCGAATCTCGCCCTGGGCACCATCACCTTCCAAACAGTTCGGACAGCTCTTCCTCTGTCCACTCATCACGATACGGCGCCCAGCATGGGATGCCGAACGCTCGCGCATATCGCAGCATGCTCCGCGTGCCTTTGCCTCCACGGAACGCCAGCACGCCATGCGCCCCAATGGCGGCCATGTGGCGATTCCTCTCCGGCCCAGCGCGATCGCCGCGCGACCAATCGGCCAATCTCGGACCCTGCGCCCAGCTTGCGCGCTAGCTTCGTCGCCTGCAGCCGCGAGTGCGCCCTATGGAATCTGTCGGTCCCAGGGCGGTAGTTCGGAGGGTAGATCAGGTAGTGCTTGCGGCGGTGCATTGTGCATCCCATATGGCAGCAGCTGCGCGGACGATGGCGCGGCGGGTGGCGGCGGTAGGATTGTCTTGCGAACCGTCGCGCATCGGACCCCAGGATTCCGTGAGGTTGAGACCTCGTCGCCCGGCCATGAAAGCTGTGAGCGTCTCGCCGATCTCTTCGTCATGGCGGATATCAATGCGCAGCTTTACGCCCAGCCGCAGCGCGTCGCCGTCGTCAGTGCGCGGATTCCAGTAGTACCCATCGGCTGGGACGTAGAACGCCTCGCGCTCGCCGTTCCATCCTCCTATGGCGATCCCAGCCGCCCTCGCCGCCTTCTCCAGTAGCTCTCGGTCAGATTCGCTCATACTTGGTCTCCTGCTGGCCGATCTGCCACTTCAGTTGTGTCACCACAATGTGAACCAGACCGCGTATGTTGTGCTGCCGTGGCTTACTCGGCAGAGGGTCGATGAACATCGCCTTCTGAAGATCGAGGCGCGACTTTGATTCGACGCCGGTCTTTGAGACAACCTGCACAAGCGCTATCGGGCTTTGGTCTTGGACCCAGGCGCGAGACACGCTCATGCCACCGCCAATGCTCACTGGCCAGAAGCTGAACTCCCGAGTTGTCATCACCCAATCTCCTGGCCGGTGAGTCCGAAAGCCTCGCGTATCGCAGCAGCTGTTTTCGCCGTAGTAGTCGAAGCCGCTATCTTCTTCCGACCCATCCCCCGTCCCCTCTCATGTGGACTGGGCAATCCAGACGCACTCGCCCGCAACATGCTTGCGCTCATGCTGTCGGCCTGCCTCGAATTGCTCGGCGGCCAGTTGCTCGATGGCGGCGGAGAGCGCCGTTTCGCTGTCCCTCAGTGCACGCAGATCCAATGCTCTGCCAATTTCGGAGTGCCACCGCTGATAGGCGATCGCATACAGATCGACAAGCCGCCTCACGGTCGCGGCAGTCATGGCCTCCTTGGGCGGCTTCGGTAGTTCGTCACGGTGGGTCATGGCTTGGCCTTTCTGGCTGCGTCGATGGCCTCGCGTAGGCTATTGCCCAGCATCTTTTGAGTTGTGTGGCGGTAGTCGCCGCGTATCGACCATGTGCATGGCCTTCCGATCGTGCCGCACCAACTTCTGACAAACAGGTTCTGCCGAAGCCATTCAAGATCGTCATCAGCCGCCTTCCTCCCGGCCTCGAATGCCTCGCGTTGGATTTGGCGGACTTGATCTGCCGCGTATGGCCGAATCGAATAGCCGCGCTCGCGGTCAGTCATTCCAGCAGGCTCCGGCAACTCCGGCAGCTCAGTGTCTGGTGCTGTGCAGCACTCCGGGTAGTCGCAGTGCCCTGGGTTGCATGAGCCGGAGCGCCGGCAGTGGCCGGTGTAAGTGTCTTGGGTCATTGCTGTTCCTTCCTTCCGCTGTGTTTCAGAACACATTCCACCGCCAACACAAACCGCCCAACAGTTCCAGGCAGTCCCTCAAAGATTCGCCGCTTCAACTCGATCAACTGGGCCTCAGTGGCGCGGCTGCGTAGCCCATCGAGCCCATGAATGACGCCCTTGTGCAGCTCGATTCCTGCGGTGATTGGCGCAGGCGTCCCGTCATAGAACGCAGCGCCTAGCGGATCGATGATGCGGAATCTGGTACTCATGCGACGCTGCCATGTAGCCGCAAGCCGCAGTCCTCTTCGGTGGGCTTGGGGCCGATGCGCGGATCAAGCATCAGCTCTGTCGGGGATCCAATCACCAGCACCGTGCCGCCATAGATGCGAGACAGGTCATCCGTCATGCGACGAACCTCGATGAGGTACTTTTCCTTCCTCCAGAGCGGCCGAACTACTTGATACTCGCCGTCAAAGTACGTCTCCGCGTCGCAGCAGAACCGCATTGGGATCCA
>JBEGRT010000086.1:0-4296 GCA_041180305.1 Pseudomonadota bacterium | reverse complement strand
GACTTCATCGCCACCAATCCCACCCGTGTGCCGCCGCTCGCCAACCCGCCTTTCGCGAAGACCGCCCACGCCGGCAAGGCCAAGGGCTCGGCCAAGGAGAAGGTCGCGGCAGAGGGCGCGCGCACCGTGCCCCCGCGCGAGCACGGCGGCAACTGCGACATCAAGGATTTGTCGCGCGGCTCCAAGGTGTACTTCCCTGTCTATGTGGACGGCGCTGGCTTGAGTGTGGGCGACCTGCACTTCAGCCAGGGCGATGGCGAGATCACCTTCTGCGGCGCCATCGAAATGGCCGGCTGGGTGCACATGAAGGTCACGCTGATCAAGGGCGGCATGGCCAAGTACGGCATCAAGAACCCCATCTTCAAGCCCAGCCCCATCAAGCCGGTCTACAACGACTACCTGATCTTCGAAGGCATCTCGGTCGACGAGCAAGGCAAGCAGCTGTACCTCGATGTGAACGTGGCCTACCGCCAGGCCTGCCTGAACGCCATCGAGTACCTCAAGAAGTTCGGCTACAGCGGCGCGCAGGCCTACTCCATCCTGGGCACGGCCCCGGTGCAGGGCCACATCAGCGGCGTGGTCGACGTGCCCAATGCCTGCGCCACCTTGTGGCTGCCCACCGAGATCTTCGACTTCGACATCAACCCCACGGCAGCGGGCCCGATCACGCACCTCGATGGCAGCGTGCAGATGCCGATTTCGCCCGACATCGTGAAGTGACCTGAGGACAGCCCCCCATGCCCACCTACGACTACGCCTGCCCCGCATGCGGGGGCTTCGATGCCTTCCGCAGCCTCAGCCAGCGCAACGAGCCGGCGCCCTGCCCTGACTGCGGCACGGCCTCACCGCGGGTCATCGTCAGCGCCCCCCGATTGGCATGCGTGAGCGCGGAGACGCGCTTCGCCATGGACACCAACGAACGTGCACGGCACGAGCCACGCTCCTCGAAAGCGCTGGACGGCAGCTACAGCCGCCTCAAGCACCCGGCTGGGTGCGGCTGCTGCTCGACCTCGCGCAAAGCCACCACGGTTCGCGCGCCTGACGGCGCCAAGAGTTTCCCCAGCAAGCGGCCCTGGATGATCAGCCACTGAACCGCACCCGCCTTTGTCCCACCCCAGGCGTTGCAGCCAGGCACCCCTGACCTCGACGCCGCCGACTCAAGGAGCCCCACCATGCTTCACGGTGACATTTCCAGCAGCAGCGACACCGTCGGTGTCGCCGTGGTGAACTACAAGATGCCGCGGTTGCACACCACGGCCGAGGTGATCGCCAACGCGCACAAGATCCGGCAGATGGTCGAGGGCATGAAGCTGGGGCTGCCTGGCCTGGACCTGGTCATCTTCCCGGAATACAGCACCCACGGGATCATGTACGACCCGGCCGAGATGATGGACACCGCCGTGAACATCCCGGGTGACGTGACCGATGTGTTCGCCCAGGCCTGTCGCAACGCCAAGGTGTGGGGCGTGTTCTCGTTGACGGGCGAGCGCCACGAAGAGCACCCGCACAAGGTGCCCTACAACACCCTGATCCTGATGAACGACCAGGGCGAGATCGTCCAGAAGTACCGCAAGATCATGCCCTGGACGCCCATCGAAGGCTGGTACCCGGGCGACAAGACCTATGTGTCCGACGGCCCCAAGGGCCTGAAGATCAGCCTGATCATCTGCGACGACGGCAACTACCCCGAGATCTGGCGCGACTGCGCCATGAAGGGCGCAGAGCTCATCGTGCGCTGCCAGGGCTACATGTACCCCGCGAAAGATCAGCAGGTGATGATGGCCAAGGCCATGGCCTGGGCCAACAACAGCTACGTGGCCGTGGCCAATGCCTCGGGCTTCGATGGCGTGTACAGCTACTTCGGCCACAGCGCCATCATCGGCTTCGACGGCCGCACGCTGGGCGAATGCGGCGAAGAGGAATACGGCATCCAGTACGCCCAGCTCAGCAAGCGCCTGATCCGCGATGCACGCAGCACCGGGCAGTCGCAGAACCACCTGTTCAAGCTGCTGCACCGCGGCTACACCGGCAAGATCAACTCGGGCGAAGGCGACAAGGGGGTGGCCGACTGCCCTTATGACTTCTACCGCGAGTGGGTGGCCGACCCGGTGGCCACGCAGGCCAAAGTCGAGGCCATCACGCGCAGCACGGTGGGCACGGCCGAATGCCCGATCGATGGCATCCCCAACGACGCGAGGCTGAAGTACGAGTGAGGGCAACGCGTGGGTGGGCGAGGCGTGAAACAGGCCAGGCTGGGCTAAGCTCGCGGCTGTTTCCCACCCACCCCAGGAACCCCATGAAAGCCATGTGGAACGGCGTGACCATCGCCCAGAGTGACACCACCATCGTGCTGGAAGGCAACCACTACTTCCCGCCAGAGTCGGTCGATCGCAACTGCCTGCTCGGCAGCAACCACCGCACCATGTGCTCGCTCAAGGGCCAGGCCAGCTACCACGACCTCTTTGTCGACGGCAACGTGAACCCCAATGCCGCGTGGTTCTACCCCGAGCCACGCGACGGCTACGAACACATCAAAGGCCACATCGCCTTCTTCAAGGGCGTGCAGGTCGTCGAATGAACGTGGAAGGGGGCATGCTTGCGGGCCATGGCCACAGGGCACTGCCCGTGCTGTATTCGTTCCGGCGCTGCCCCTATGCCATCCGGGCGCGGCTGGCTTTGAAGGCCTCCGGCCTGCCGGTGGTGGTGCGCGAGATCGTGCTGCGCGACAAGCCAGCCGAGATGCTGGCGCTGTCGCCCAAGGGCACGGTGCCGGTGCTGCACCTGCCCGATGGCACGGTGATCGACCAGAGCCTGGACATCATGCGCTGGGCCCTGGCACAGCACGACCCGCAGGGCTGGCTGAGCGCTGCGCCCGAGCCCGAGGTGCAGCACTGGACCGAGCTGAACGACATCGCCTTCAAGCCGCTGCTGGACCGCTACAAGTACCCCGAGCGCCACCCTGAGCACCCCGCCACGCACTGGCGTGACCAGGGCATCGAGACACTGCTGGCGCCCAAGAACAGCCGCCTGGCGCGGCAGGCCCAGTTGCTGGGTGAGCAGGTCAGCCTGGCCGACATGGCCTTGCTGCCCTTCGTGCGGCAGTTCGCGCAGGTCGATGCCGAGTGGTTCGCGCAGGCGCCACTGCCCGGCCTGCAGCGCTGGCTGGCCGCGCACCTGGCCTCACCGCTGTTCGAGTCGGTCATGCACAAGCTGCCCGTGTGGGCACCGGGCGCCCCCGAAGCTCAGCTCTGAGGCCGGGCCCCTTCGCGGGCCCGTTCGGCATACCGGTTGAAGCGCCAGGCCGAGGCCTCCAGCGAAATGCGGCGCCAGGTGGCGCGCTTTTCGCCCGGGCTCATTTCGGGCCACAGCTGCACCTCGTCGAAGGTGCGGCCACAGCCCTTGCACAGGTCGTCACCCTGGCTGGTCGAGCAGATCGCGATGCAGGGCGTGTCGGGCGTGGTGTCGTACCAGGCCATCCAGGCGGCCTTGGCGGCCGACGGCATGCTGTCTTCGTCGCACTCGGCCTCGTGGTAGTACACCATCAGGGCGTACACCTCGGCCAGGGCGCGCACTTCGGGGCCCAGGCTCACGCCATCGGGCGAGGGCGTGCGCTCGCGCCACCAGTTGATGGCCGATTCCAGGTCGGTGATGTGGATGCCTGCCATGGGGGTTCTCAGCGGTGCGTCAGGCTGCGTCAGGCCTGACGGGCGGCCTTGGCCTGCGCCTCGGCCTCGGTGGCGGCCACCAGGGCCTGCAGCGCGGCATGCAGCTCGGCCTCGGCAACGCCCTCACCCAGGGCCACAGGCGCGCCAGTCAGCGCCGCCACGCCCTCTTGCTTGAAGCGCTTGACCCAGTTGCCGGCCTCACGGCCATCGGCAAACGCCGTGCTTTGCAGCAGCACCTGACCGGCGGGGGTGGTCACCTTGAAATAGAACTGGCCATCGGCCTCGCGGTATTGCTTGACCAGGGGCGCAGCCGGCTTGTCGGCACCGGCACCGGACCGGGCCTGCACGGCACCCGAGGCCACCATGCGCCGCAGGCCCACGGCATGGCGCAGCTCTTTCAGGAAGGGCGTGGCGCGGGCGCGGGCCTTGTCGGCCCCGGCTTGCAGCACCTCTTCAATGCGTTCGGGGTGGGCGATCAGGTCGGCGTAGTGCGCGCGCATGGGGCCCACGTGGTCGTCGATCAGCTGCACCAGCTGCTGCTTGGCCTCGCCCCAGGCCAGGCCACCGCGCAGGTCGGCCCGGAACTGCTGGCGCTGGGCCTCGGAGGCGAAGGCGTCGTACAGCGTGACCA
>JBEGRT010000085.1:0-4503 GCA_041180305.1 Pseudomonadota bacterium | reverse complement strand
ATGTCGTCTTCGTCGTACTGGTTCACGTGCACGGTGCCCGCGCGCAGCGCACGCGCCACGCGGTGGGCCCGGTCGATGTGGGCACTCCACACGCTGGCCTGCAGGCCGTAGCGCGAATCGTTGGCCAGGGCCAGGGCCTCGGCCTCGGTGTCAAAGCGCAGCACACTGAGCACCGGCCCGAAGATCTCTTCCTGCGCGATGCGCATGCCCGGCTGCACCTGATCGAACACCGTGGGTTGCACGTAGAAGCCGCCCGTGTCGGCCAGGGCCTGCTGGCCGCCCGTCAGGCACTGGGCGCCCTGCTCGCGGGCCGAATCGATGAAGCCCAGCACCGTGCGCAACTGGCCTTCGTCAACCAGCGCGCCCATCTGCGTGCGCGGGTTCAAAGGGTCGCCCGGCTGCCAGCGCGCGGCCTTGGCCACCACGGCCTGCACGAAATCATCGGCAATGCCCCGGTGCAGCAGCAGGCGCGACGGCGCGTTGCACGACTCGCCCTGGTTGAAGAAGATGCCCGTGGCCACGGCATCGACCGCCCGTTCGATGGCGTCGCTGTCGTCGAACACGATGAAGGCCGACTTGCCGCCCAGCTCGTTGAACACGCGCTTGAGGTTGCTCTGCCCGGCATAGCCCAGCATGGCCCGGCCCACGCGGGTCGAGCCCGTGAAGCCGATGGCATCGACGTCCATGTGCAGGGCCAGGGCCTCGCCGGCCTCATGCCCGAAGCCGGGCACCACCTGCAGCACGCCGTCGGGCAGGCCGGCCTTCTGGGCCAGCTCACCCAGGCGCAGCGCCGTCAGCGGCGATTTTTCAGAGGGCTTGAGCACCACCGAATTGCCCGTGGCCAGGGCCGGGCCCAGCTTCCAGGCCGCCATGATCAGGGGGTAGTTCCAGGGCACGATGGCCCCGATCACGCCCATGGGCTCGCGCTGGATCAGGGCCAGGCCCGAATCGGCCGTGGGCGCCACCTCGTCGTACACCTTGTCGATGGCCTCGGCGTACCAGGCGATGGCGCGGGCCGCGGCCGGCACGTCCACCCCCAGGCTGTGCTGGATGGGCTTGCCCATGTCCAGCGTTTCCAGCAGGGCGAGTTCATCTTTGTGCTGGTTGATCAGCTCGGCAAAGCGCAGCAGGATGCGCTTGCGGATGGCCGGGGCCTTGCCGGCCCAGCGGCGGTCTTCGAAGGCCTGGCGGGCGCCCTGCACGGCCGCGTCGATGTCGGCCGCCTGGCCGCGCGCCACCGGCACCAGCAGGCGGCCGTCGATGGGCGAGCGGCACTCGAAGGTCTGCTCGTCACGGGCGGCCACCCGCTGGCCATTGATCCAGGCGCGGCCATCGAGCCGGCGGTCGTCGATCAGGGCCTGGGCGCGGTCATGCCAGATGCGGGCCTGGCCGGTCTGCGGGGTGTGGGTGTCGCTCATGCAAAAGCTCCGGTGCAAGGCCACCACTCTAGCGAAACACGGCCCGCCACGCTTGATCCGTCACACGGCTTTGGGCAACATGGAACACCCCTCACAAGCGGAGCGCCTCCACATGCCGGTGATCGTCATCGCCAACCCCAAGGGCGGCGTGGGCAAGTCCACGCTGAGCAGCAACATCGCCGGCTACTGGGCCCACCAGGGCCATGCCGTCATGCTGGGCGACATCGACCCCCAGCAATCGACCGCGCTGTGGCTGAAGCTGCGGCCCGAGGGCCTGCCCCGCATCCAGCCCTGGGACATCGACGAGCAGCAGATCGCCCGGCCGCCCAAGGGCGTGACCCATGTGGTGCTGGACACGCCTGCGGGCCTGCACGGCAAAGCACTGGACGCGGCCCTGAAACTGGCCGACCGGGTGCTGATCCCGCTGCAGGCCAGCGTGTTCGACATCTACCCCACACAGGCCTTCATCGAACAGGTGCGCGCACACAAGCAGGGCGCGAAGGTGCAGCTGGCCGTGGTGGGCAACCGCATCAAGGACCACACCAAGGCCACCGAGCACCTGCAGGAGTTCCTGCACACGCTGAAGGTGCCGGCGCTGGGCCTGCTGCGCGACACGCAGAACTACGCCCACCTGGCCGCCCATGGCCTGACGCTGTGGGACGTGCCCGCTGCCAAGGTGGAGAAAGACCTGGCGCAGTGGGCGTCGCTGACGGCCTGGCTGGACCAGGCCTGAGCACACGCCCCACCGGGCGCATGCGCGTCAGAACTGCACCAGCACCGATGCACCGACCAACTGGTTGGTCTTCTTGTAGCCGCCCAGGCGCACGTCTTCAAAAATGGCGGCGCTGGCGCGGTCCAGGCGGTATTCCACCTTGAAGGTGGTGTTCAGGTTGAACAGGTAGCTCAGGCCGAAGCTCAGGGCCTGGCGGTTCACCCCACGGTTGAGATCGTCACCGCTGTCAATGACGCCATCGCCGTTCTGATCGCCTGGGCCAATGCCATTGCGGTTGTCAGACCCGGTGTAGCCCAGCAGCCCGCCGCCGTTCTTGCGGTTGTTCAGGTAGTCGTAGCGCACCGTGCCTTCCAGGCGGGGCTCGAACTTGTAGGCCAGCAAGGTGCTCAGCCCCCACCATTCCGAATCGCGCAACTCGCCCGTGACCGGGTCGGGCGTGATGGCCGCCTTGCGCTGCTGGCCGTAGCTCAACTGGCCCTGCCAGGTCCAGTCGCCGCGGATGAAATACGCATCGAACTCGAACAGGTTGGCCAAAGAATCCTTCTGAGGCACCACATCCTGACTGGACGAATAGATGCCCAGGCCCGTGCCATTGGCATCGACCAGTTCGGTCAGGCTGGTCGAGGTGATCGCCTCGCTGAAGTTCGGCAGGCGCCCATGCACACCCGCAAAGCCAAAGCCCTGGAATTCGCCCTTGGCGTAATCAACCCGGTAGGCCAGTGCAGGCGCGGTGTTGCCCGATGGGCGCTTGCTGGTGTTCACGTTGGCCACCAAGGCCTTCATCAGCCACTTGTCACGCGTGAGCTCCAGACCCGCACCGGTGTAGGCCGTGGGCAAGGTGAAGTCGAACAGCAGGTTATGGGTGATCAGCTTGTTCAGCGTGGGCTGGAGGTATTCGTAGCCCGACCAGTCGGGGATCTGGCCCGCGATGAAACGCGTCTGCAAGTCAGTCAACGGAATCGACACCGAGGCCTCGTGCACGGGCGATTCGCCATTGAACACCGTGCCCACGCCACGGTTGGGCGCCAGCGTCAGGCGCCAGCGCGAGCCGCCGTCAGTCTCTTTGGTGAAGTCGATCACGGCCGCACCGAAGTAGCTGTTGTCGTAGTTGTAGCCGTCGTCGCTGACGTTGTTCAGGAACTGGAAGCCACCACGGTGCTGCAGGCGGTTGTAGATGTAGGTCGGGTCCATGTAACCGCTGACCTTCAGGCCCTTGAAGCCCGCCAGGTCACGCGCGTCTTCCAGCGCTTCGGTCTTGACCGCGATGCGGTTGAAGTCCTGCTGTTGATCCGGCGTCATGCCAGGCTGTGCCGACGCGGATGCCGCCTGCTCCGTCACCTTCTTTTCCAGCTCGGCCACGCGGGCCTTCAGGGCGCGCAGCTCCTGCAGCAGTTCAGACTGGGTGTCGGCATGGGCCAGCCCCGGCGTCAGGGCGGCCATCAACACGGCCGTGGCCAGCGCCACCGGCGACTTCAGCAGGGCTCCTCGGAATGGGGTGTTCATGGGTGGACGTCCTTGTGTGTGTGGGATGTGAAAGTGAAGGGATCAGGCCCGTGCGGCCGCGGCCATGTCCTGCTGGCGGCGCCTTTCAGCGCGCGCCAGCGCATAACTGCCGCCGATCACGGCCACGGCCACCACGGCGATCACCAGGGTGGCCACGGCATTCACGCTGGGGTCGACCCCCAGGCGCGCACGGGAAAAGATCACCAGCGGCAAGGTGGTGGAGCCCGGCCCTGACAGGAAGGCCGAGAGCACCACGTCATCGAGCGACAGGGTGAAGGTGAGCAGCCAGGCCGAGGCCAGCGCCTGCGCGATCATGGGCAGCGTGACCAGGAAGAACACCTGCGCCGGGCGCGCGCCCAGGTCGAGTGCTGCCTCTTCCAGCTGCGGGTTGAGGTCTTGCAGGCGGGCCTGGATCACCACCGTGGCATAGGCCATGCCCACCAGCAGGTGCCCCATCCAGATGGTGATGAGGCCCCGGTCGGGAAAGCCCAGCCAGCGCTGCACCGACACCAGCATCAGCAGCAGCGACAGGCCCACGATCACCTCGGGCATGACCAGCGGCGCATTGACCATGGCCACCATAAGCGTGCGCCCGCCAAAGCGCTTGTACCGCTGCAGGGTGAGCGCGGCCAGCGTGCCCAGCACCACCGCCGCACAGGCCGTGAAGAAGGCGGTTTTCAGCGACAGCCACAGGCCCTGCAGCACCTCGGTGTCGTGGGCCAGCTTGCGGAACCATTCGAAGGTGAAGCCCGCCCAGCGGGTGGCCAGGGGCGAATCGTTGAACGAATACACCACCAGCGCCACGATGGGCAGGTACAGGAACACGAAGCCACCGGCCAGCCACAGGCG
>JBEGRT010000084.1:0-8302 GCA_041180305.1 Pseudomonadota bacterium | reverse complement strand
TGTCCTCCATCACCTGCAGCAGCGCGCCGTCCTTGTCGCGCGCGAACAGCGGATCCCAGTAGGAGCCCCAGATCACCTTGATGACGTTCCAGCCGGCGCCGCGGAATTCGCCCTCCAGCTCCTGGATGATCTTGCCGTTGCCGCGCACCGGGCCGTCCAGACGCTGCAGATTGCAGTTGATGACGAAGATCAGGTTGTCCAGCTTTTCGCGGGCGGCCAGGCCGATCGCACCCAGCGACTCGGGCTCGTCCATCTCGCCGTCGCCGCAGAACACCCACACCTTGCGCTTGCTGGTGTCGGCAATGCCACGGGCGTGCAGGTACTTCAGGAAGCGTGCCTGGTAGATCGCCATGATGGGGCCCAGGCCCATCGACACGGTCGGGAACTGCCAGAACTCGGGCATCAGCTTGGGGTGCGGGTAGCTCGACAGCCCCTTGCCGCCCACTTCCTGGCGGAAATTGTTCAGTTGCTCGTCGGTGATGCGACCTTCCAGGTAGGCGCGGGCGTAGATGCCGGGCGCCGAGTGGCCCTGGATGTACAGCAGGTCGCCGCCGTGGTCGGGCGAATCACCATGCCAGAAATGATTGAAACCGATGCCCAGCATCGTGGCCAGCGAGGCGAACGAGCTGATGTGCCCGCCCAGGTCGCCGCCATCGGGCGGGTTGTGTCGGTTGGCCTTGACCACCATCGCCATGGCGTTCCAGCGCATGTAGTTGCGCAGGCGCTCTTCGATTTCGAGGTTGCCCGGGCAATGGGCCTCGTCTTCCGGGTTGATGGTGTTGACATACGCCGTGTTGGCCGAGAACGGCATGTCGATGCCGGCCTGGCGGGCGTGGTCGAGAAGGCTCTCGAGCAGGTCGTGGGCGCGCGCGCGGCCCTCGGTGTCGATGACGCCCGTCAAGGCGTCCAGCCATTCACGGGTTTCTTGAGGATCCAGGTCCGGGTTGGACAGGCTCGGATCGTAAGCAGACATGGGTGAAGTCTCCTGATGAATGGTCTCCTTCCGGAGTATGGAAGGCTTGACCTGACCATGCGCCACGGATAAGCGACGCATAGGCGGCCGAATTTAACCTCAATACGAGGTGCTTCAATGTGGGTGTCCACAATTCACGATCGACGGATAATCCAGTCCATGGCATTTCCGACGACGTCCACCCAGCCCCCTTCCCCCGCACCGCAGGCCGCATCGCCCTCGGCGCGCGAGATGTTCTGGCGCTGGTGGAAGCAACAGTCGCCCAGCACGCAAGACCGCTATGCCACGCTGGGCCCGCTGGTCTCGGTGCTGCTGTTCCTGGCGGCCATCGTCGCGGCCTTCTGGTACCTTCGCAACGAAGAAATCGAGCGCGAACAGGAAGCGGTCAAGCGCGACACCGAGGTGGTTCAGCAACAGATCCGCCTGCGCCTGATCGAAAACCAGGAACAGCTGCTGCGCCTGGCCCGTGAGATCAGCCTGCGCACGGTGAACCCCGAGCAGTTCATGAACCAGGCCTCCGACTTCGTGCGGGCGCGCCCCGAAGTGCTGAACGTGGCCTGGGTGAACGCCGCGCAACAGGTCAGGGCCTCGCAGGTGGGCGCTGTGCTGTCACTTGATGCCCAGCGCGGCGGGCTCGACCTGTCGCAAGACCGCAGCGTGCCCATGGGCGACCTGCACCCCGACACGGTACTGCCCCGTCGTCCTGAAGCCCGGCAGGCCTTCACCCTGGCTCGCGAACGCGGCGTGCCCACCTATTCCCAGGCCTACATCAACGACATGCAGGCCCGGGTGATCCAGGTGCACATTCCGCTGCAGGAGCGCGGCGCGTTCATGGGCACGCTGGTGGCCGAGTACTCGCTCGATTCGCTGATGCGCTTCCTCGTGCCGCGCGAGGTGGCGGCCCGGCACGCCATGAGCCTGGTGCAGGTCAATGGCCAGACGCTCACCAGCACCACCCTGCCCGGCATCGAAGGCCAGACCACGCCCACCTTCGTGCACGAAGTGATCGTCACGCCCGTGGGCAACGGCCTGCTGCTGCGCGGCGAAGGCTACAAGACGTCGTCCAACCTGATCGGCAACACCCTGTTCTGGATGGTGCTGGCCCTGTCGGGCCTGACCGTCTGGACCCTGATGGGCACCTTGCAGCACATGCGCAGGCGCACCGAGATCCAGCGCACGCTGGTGCAGGAAACCAACTTCCGCCGGGCCATGGAAAACTCCATGCTGACCGGCATGCGCACCATCGACCTCGAAGGCCGCATCACCTACGTGAACCCGGCCTTCTGCGCCATGACCGGCTTTTCCGAGCAGGAACTGATCGGTTGCACGCCGCCCTACCCTTACTGGCCCAAAGACCGCATCGAAGAGTTCAACCGCATGTTCCAGCAGGAACTGCTGGGCCGCAGCCCCACCGGCGGCCTGGAGGTGCTGGTGCAGCGCCGCGATGGCTCCACCTTCGACGCCCGCATGTACGTGTCGCCCCTGATCGACGCCCAGGGCGACCAGACCGGCTGGATGACCTCGGTCACCAACATCACCGAAGCCAAACGCGTGCGCGACCAGCTCTCGGCCGCCCACGAGCGCTTCACCACGGTGCTGGAGGGGCTCGACGCCGCCGTGTCGGTGGCGTCGGTGCAACGCAACGAACTGTTGTTTGCCAACCGCAGCTACCGCCTGTGGTTCGGTGGCAGCTTCGACGCCCACATGCGCCTGACCGGCGTGGAGCCCTCGGGCCAGACCCTGGTGGCCGACGACACGGTCGACAACCTCAGCGGCCTGCCCACCCAGCACCTGACCGAAGCCGGTGGTGACGCGCGCGAGGTGTTCATCGACAGCGTGCAGCGCTGGTTCGACGTGCGCGCCCGTTACATCCAGTGGACCGACGGTCGCCTGGCGCAGATGCTGATCGCCACCGACATCACCGAGCGCCGGCGATCGGAAGAAGCCGCCGCGGCCCAGGCCGAAAAGGCGCAGTTCACCAGCCGCCTGATCACCATGGGCGAAATGGCCTCGACCGTGGCGCACGAGCTCAACCAGCCCCTGGCCGCCATTTCCAACTACTGCAGCGGCATGATCAGCCGCATCAAGGGCGGCAACATCCAGAACGAGCAGCTGATCGAAGCCCTGGAAAAAACCTCCCGGCAGGCCCAGCGCGCCGGGCAGGTCATCCACCGCATCCGCCAGTTCGTCAAGCGCAGCGAGCCCCAGCAGCAGTCCACCCGGGTGCGCGACATCACCGACGCCGTGCTCGACCTGGCCGGCTTCGAGATGAAGCGCCGCCGCGTCACGCTGAACGCCGTGATCGGCCAGCGCCTGCCCACCCTGCACGCCGACCCCATCCTGATCGAGCAGGTGCTGCTCAATCTGCTGAAAAATGCCGCAGAAGCCATCGACCTGGCCAACACCCCGCAGTCCCGCCGTGTGGTGGAATTGCGGGTGATGCAGAAATACACCGACGAGCTCGGCCACTTTGTCGAGTTCCAGGTGAACGACGGCGGCCCCGGCATGAAGGAAGAGCAGATCGCCCGGCTGTTCGAGGCCTTCAGCTCCACCAAGGCCGACGGCCTGGGCATCGGCCTGAGCCTGTGCCGCTCCATCGTCGAGTCACACCACGGTCGCATTCGTGCAGAGAACATCTACAATGAGTCGTCAGTGGTGGGATGTCGTTTCACATTCACCCTACCGGTCGAATCCAGCTCGCCGGAAGGCACCACCGCCTGAACGGGCCCCACCGGGTGTCAACCCGGGCCTGTCGGGAAGTTTTCAATCCAACCAGGTATTCACACACCCATGAGTCTGATCCCCAAGAAAGGCACCGTGTACGTGGTCGATGACGATGAGGCCGTGCGCGATTCGCTGCAATGGCTTCTGGAAGGCAAAGACTACCGGGTGCGCTGCTTTGACTCTGCCGAATCCTTCCTGGCCCGCTTCGACCCCCGCGAGGTCGCCTGCCTGATCACCGACATCCGCATGGACGGCATGTCGGGGCTGGAACTGCAGGACAAGCTGCTGGAACGCAAGTCGCCCCTGCCCATCGTGTTCATCACCGGTCACGGCGATGTGCCCATGGCCGTCAACACCATGAAAAAGGGCGCGATGGACTTCATCGAAAAACCCTTCAAGGAAGACGCCCTGGTCGCCCTGGTCGAGCGCATGCTGGACGAAGCCCGCGTGGCCTTCTCGCAATCGCAGGAAGCCGCCAGCCGTGACGCCCTGCTGTCGCGCCTGACCACCCGCGAAGCCCAGGTGCTGGAGCGCATCGTGGCCGGCCGCCTGAACAAGCAGATCGCCGATGACCTGGGCATTTCCATCAAGACGGTGGAAGCCCACCGCGCCAACGTGATGGAAAAGCTCAACGCCAACACCGTGGCCGACCTGCTCAAGATCGCCCTGGGCGCTTCCGGGCAGCAACAGCCTCCGGCCAAGCCCTGAGCCTGGCGGCTCGCCGCCCCTGCCCTCCCACAGGCCGCGACCCCTCGCGGCCTTTTCAGTTTTCAACGCCAAGCCTTTTCTCTCATGACCGCACAACTCATCGACGGCAACGCCCTGTCCAAGCAACTGCGCGGCGAAGTCGCCCAGCGCGCCGCCGCCCTCACCGCCAAGGGCCTCAAGCCCGGTCTGGCTGTGGTTCTGGTGGGCGACAACCCGGCCAGCCAGGTGTATGTGCGCAACAAGGTCAAGGCCTGTGAAGACGTGGGCTTCCATTCAGTGCTGGAAAAGTACGACGCCACCCTGAGCGAAGCCGAACTGCTGGCCCGCGTCGAGGCGCTGAACAACGACCCCAGCATCCACGGCATCCTGGTGCAGCTGCCTCTGCCCAAGCACATCGACGACCACAAGGTGATCGAAGCCATCTCGCCCCTGAAAGATGTCGACGGCTTCCACGTGGCCAGCGCTGGTGCCCTGATGGTCGGTGAAGTGGGCTTCAAGGCCTGCACGCCTTACGGCTGCATGAAGATGCTCGAATCCATCGGCATGAAAGACCTGCGCGGCAAGCACGCCGTGGTCATCGGCCGCTCGAACATCGTGGGCAAGCCCATGGCCATGATGCTGCTGGCCGCCAACGCTACCGTCACCATCACCCACAGCGGCACGGCCGACCTGGCCGCCATGACCCGTCAGGCCGACATCGTGGTGGCTGCCGTGGGCAAACGCAACGTGCTGACGGCCGACATGGTCAAGCCCGGCGCCGTGGTGATCGACGTGGGCATGAACCGCGACGACGAAGGCAAGCTGTGCGGCGACGTTGATTTCGCCAGCCTCAAGGAAGTGGCCGGCCACATCACGCCCGTGCCCGGCGGCGTGGGCCCCATGACCATCACCATGCTGCTGGTCAACACCATGGAAGCGGCCGAGCGCACCTTCGCTGCGGCCTGAAAACCACTGATCACCCCGTCAGGGGCGTGCCCTTGGCCCTTTCACGGGCATGGGCGGGGTCTTTCCGGTGCATCATGAAGGCATGGCCATCTTGAATGGCGTGCCTTAGCCCTCAGCTGACATCCATGAGCACCAACCCCCTGCTGCAAACCGCTGGTCTGCCCCTGTTCGACCAGATCAAGCCCGAACACGTCACCCCGGCCATGGATGCGCTGCTGGCGCAGGCCGAGGCGGCCCTCGAGAAGGTGGTCGGCCCCGACGTGCCGGCCGACTACGACACCCTGTCGCTGCTGCTGGATGTGGCCACCGACCACCTGGGCCGTGCCTGGGGCGCCGTGGGCCACCTCAACAGCGTGGCCGACACCCCCGAATTGCGCGCCGCGTACAACGAAAACCTGCCGCGCATCACCGAATTCTTCACCCGCCTGGGCGCCGACGAACGGCTGTACGCCAAGTACAAGGCCCTGGCCCAGTCGCCCCAGGGGCAGAACCTGTCGCCCGCCCGCGCCAAGGCCCTGAGCAACGCGCTGCGCGGCTTCGTGCTGGGTGGCGCCGAACTGCAGGGCGAGGCCCGTGACCGTTTTGCCGCCATCCAGGAAGAGCAGGCCGCCGCCTCGCAGGCCTTCTCCGAGCACGTGATGGACGCCACCGACCAGTTCGCGCACCACGCCACCACCGAAGAACTCGATGGTGTGCCGCAGGACGTGAAGGACGCCACCGCCGCGGCCGCCCAGGCCGAAGGCAAGACCGGGCACAAGATCACGCTGCACATGCCCAGCTACCTGCCGGTGATCCAGTACGCCAACAACCGCGCCCTGCGTGAAACCCTGTACCGCGCCTACACCACCCGCGCCAGCGAGTTCGGCCCGGCCGAGCGCGACAACGGCCCGCTGATGCGCCAGCTGCTGGCCTTGCGTCAGGAAGAGGCCCAGCTGCTGGGCTACGCCAGTTACGCCGAGGTGTCGCTGGTGCCCAAGATGGCCGACACCCCGGTGCAGGTGATGGATTTCGTGCGTGACCTGGCCCGCCGTGCCCGCCCCTACGCCGAAAAGGACATGGCCGAGCTGCGCGAATTCGCCGCCACCGAACTGGGCCTGACCGACCTGCAGGCCTGGGACGTGCCCTACGTCAGCGAAAAGCTCAAGGAAGCCCGCTACGCCTTCAGCGACCAGGAGGTCAAGCAGTACTTCACCGAGCCCCAGGTGCTGTCGGGCCTGTTCGGCCTGATCGAAACCCTGTTCGAAGTGAAGATCAAGCCCGACACCGCCCCGGTGTGGCACGAGAGCGTGCGCTTTTTCCGCATCGAACGTGAAGGCGCACAGGGCGCCGAACTGGTCGGCCAGTTCTACCTCGACCCCTACGCCCGCCCCGGCAAGCGCCCAGGCGCCTGGATGGACGATGTGCGCAGCCGCTGGCTGCGCCCCGACACGCAGGCCTTGCAGACCCCCGTGGCCCACCTGGTGTGCAACTATGCCCAGGGCGTCAACGGCAAGCCTGCGCTGCTCTCGCACGACGATGTCACCACGCTGTTCCACGAATTCGGGCATGGCCTGCACCACATGCTGACCCAGGTCAGCGATGCGGGCGTGTCGGGCATCAGCGGTGTCGAATGGGACGCCGTCGAGCTGCCCAGCCAGTTCATGGAAAACTTTTGCTGGGAATGGGCGCTCATGCCCCAGCTCACGAAACACGTGGACACCGGCGAGCCCCTGCCCCGCGCCCTGTTCGACAAGATGGTGGCGGCCAAGAACTTCCAGAGCGGGCTGATGACCCTGCGCCAGATGGAGTTCTCGCTGTTCGACATGCGCATCCACTTCGAGACCGGCAGCGCCGACCGCGTGCAGCAGGTGCTCGACGAGGTGCGCCAGGAAGTGGCCGTGAACATCCCCCCGGCCTTCAACCGCTTCCAGCACAGCTTCTCGCACATCTTCTCGGGCGGCTATGCGGCGGGCTACTACAGCTACAAGTGGGCCGAAGTGCTGTCGGCCGACGCGTTTGCCGCCTTCGAGGAAGCCGCCACGCCCGAGCGCGGCGTGCTCAACCCCGAGGTGGGGCGCCGTTACCGCCAGGCCATCCTGGAGGCCGGTGGTGCGCGTTCGGCCATGGAAAACTTCAAGGCCTTCCGCGGCCGCGAGCCCCAGATCGATGCCTTGCTGCGTCATCAGGGCATGGCCTGACGCCCAGGGCAAGGGCCGGAAACGTGCGCTTCACACAGATGGGCTACAGTCGCGGCATGCAAGCGTTCTCCGTGATCCGTTCCGGTTTTTCCGTGCGTGTGCCTGCCGGCATCCTGGTGGTGGGCGCAGCCCTGGGCCTGTGCGGCCCGGCCTGGGCACTCTACAAGGTCGTGGGCCCCGACGGCAAGGTCACCTACACCGACCGCGCGCCGATCGACCAGCCTTCGCAGCACATCAGCAAGGGCGGCGTGGTCAGCAGTGGCCCGGCCCTGCCCTACGAGCTCAAACAGGTGGCCACTCGTTACCCGGTGGTGCTTTACACCATGCCCGATTGCAGCCTGTGCGATCAGGCCCGCAGCTTCCTGAAGGGCCGTGGCGTGCCCTTCGCTGAAAAGCTGGTCGTCACACCCACCGACGCCACGGCGCTGCGCAAGGCCGAAAACACCAGCGACCTGCCCGTGGGGCGCATCGGGCAGCAGCAATTGCTGGGCTTCAGCCCGACCGATTGGGCCAAGTACCTCGACGCCGCGGGTTACCCCAAGACCTCGGCCCTGCCCACAGGCTATGCCTGGCCTGCGGCCACCCCGCTGACGCCCCCCGCGGCCAGCGCGGCACCTCGTGAAGCCCGCCCCGGTGACACCCGCGTGCGCAATGTCCCGGTCGATCCCGTGGCGCCGGCTCCGTCGGCCGACAACCCGGCCGGCATCCGTTTCTGACCGGCGCGCTTCGCCGGCTTCGATTGTTTTGAATGTCTGATTCCTCTCGGTCCGCCGTG
>JBEGRT010000083.1:0-4678 GCA_041180305.1 Pseudomonadota bacterium | reverse complement strand
CAGGAAGTTGTTGCCCATGATCATGATGCTGATGCCCAGCAACGAGAACAGGCTCAGCGAAAACAGCTCGCCCTTGAGCAGGTCACGCGAGGCGGCGTAACCTTGCGAGTACACCAGCGTGCCCATCACGGCCAAGGCCGCGCTCAGGGCCAGCAGGTGGCCCATGGGGTCGGTCACGACCATGCCCTGCATGGCGTAGCCCGAGGCGTTGTTGTTCAGGTAGCCGACATGCAGTCCGGCAAAACCTGCCAGGGTCAGCAGGGTCAGCCAGTAGGTGGGGCGGCGGGCGGGGCTGGTGACGAACAGGTCGACCATCGCCACCAGGCACGCCATGCCCAGCAGGAAGATCTCCGGGGCCACCGCGATCCAGTTGAGGTTATTCATTTCAGTTGGGCCCTCAGTTCAGCTTGCTGATGTTGACGTGCTTGATCAGCTCGGTCACCGAAACGTGCATCACGTCGGTGAACGGCTTGGGCTGGATGCCCATCCACAGCACAGCCACGGCCAGAACGGCCAGGATCAGGAATTCACGGGCGTTGATGTCGGACAGACCCCGCACGTCGTCGTTGGTCACGTCACCGAAGTACACGCGCTTGTACATCCACAGGGTGTAGGCCGCGCCGAAGATCAGGGCGGTCGAGGCCAGGATGCCGATGGCAAAGTTGTACTCGATGGCGCCCAGGATCACCATCCATTCACCGACGAAACCGGCGGTGCCCGGCAGGCCGCAGTTGGCCATCGAGAACAGCAACGCGAACGCGGCGAACTTGGGCATGGTGTTGACCACACCGCCGTAGGAAGCAATTTCACGCGAGTGCACGCGGTCGTACAGCACGCCGATGCTCAGGAACATGGCACCCGACACGAAACCGTGCGAAATCATCTGCACCAGGCCGCCGGAGATGCCGAGCTCGTTGAAGATGAAGAAGCCCAGGGTCACGAAACCCATGTGGGCAATGGACGAATAGGCCACCAGCTTCTTCATGTCCTGCTGCACCATGGCCACCAGGCCGATGTAGACCACGCCAATGAGCGACAAGGTGATCACCACCGGCGCGTACTCGTGCGACGCATCGGGCACAATGGGCAGCATGAAGCGCAGGAAACCGTAGCAACCCAGCTTCAGCATGATGGCCGCCAGCACGGCGGAACCACCCGTGGGGGCCTCGACGTGCACGTCGGGCAGCCAGGTGTGCACCGGGAACATGGGCACCTTCACGGCAAAGGCCGCAAAGAAGGCCACGAACAGCAGCGTCTGGGCTGTGGCGGCCAGGGGCAGCTTGTGCCAGGTCAGGATGTCGAAACTGCCACCCGACTTGTAGTACAGGAACACCAGCGCGATCAGCATCAGCAGCGAACCGGCCAGGGTGTACAGGAAGAACTTGAAGGCAGCGTACACGCGACGCGGGCCGCCCCACACACCGATGATGATGTACATCGGGATCAGGGTGGCTTCGAAGAACACGTAGAACAGCATGCCGTCGAGGGCCGAGAACACCCCGACCATCAGACCCGACAGGATCAGGAAGGCGCCGTTGTACATGTGCGGGCGGTCTTCCACGACCTCCCAGCCGGCCAGCACCACGATGATGGTGATGAAGGCCGTCAGCGGCACGAACCACATGGAGATGCCGTCGACGCCCAGGTGGTAGAACACATTGAAGCGTTCGATCCAGGGGGCCTTCTCGACGAACTGCATGGCAGCAGTCGACGAGTCGAACTGGGTGATCAGGGGCAGCGTGACCAAGAAGCTGGCCACGGCGCCCACCAGGGCGATCCAGCGGGCGACGCCGGCATTCTGCTGGCGGCCGACGGTCAGCAGCAGCAGGCCGAAGGCGATCGGCAGCCAGATGGCAAGAGACAGAGTGTTGGACATGGTTTGCATGGTCTGGTCACCTCGTTCAGTGCTGCAGGAACACGAACCAGGTCATGAGGGCAAACACCCCCAGGATCATGACCAGCGCGTAGTGATACAGATAACCGGTCTGGAACAGGCGGACCACCGAGCCGATCAGGCCGACCAGCTTGGCCGAACCGTTCACGGCCAGGCCGTCGATCAGGGTCTGGTCACCGATCTTCCAGAAACCACGGCCCAGCAGGCGTGCGCCGGCGGCAATGATGTTCTCGTTGATCCAGTCCAGGAAGTACTTGTTTTCGCCAATGACGATCAGCGGGCGCAGCACCTTGGCGAACATCGCCGGGATCTGCGGGGCCACCATGTAGAACACGAAGGCCGTCACCACACCACCCAGGGCCAGGAAGAACGGCAGGGTCATCAGACCGTGCACGCCCATGGCGGCAGCGCCGTGGAAATGGTGTGCCAGTTCAGCCATGGCGCCATGCTTGGCGGCATCGACGTGGATGGCGTCCTTGAGGAAATCACCAAACAGCAGACCGTCGATCGTCAGGTAACCGATGACCACCGAAGGAATGGCCAGCAGCACCAGCGGCAGGGTCACCACCCAGGGTGATTCATGCGGCGTGTGGGCGTGACCATGGTCATCGTCGTGGTGGTCATGCTCACCAGGGAAGGGCTTGTGATGGAAGTGTTCCTTGCCATGGAAGACCAGGAAGTACATCCGGAAGCTGTAGAAGGCGGTGACGAACACACCAGCGATCACGGCGAACTCGGCGAAACCCGCGGCTGGCAGCTTGGAGGCTTCCACGGCCATGATGATCGAGTCTTTCGAATAGAAGCCCGAGAAGAAAGGCGTGCCGATCAGGGCCAGCGAGCCCAGCAGCGACGTGATCCAGGTGATCTTCATGTACTTCCACAGGCCACCCATGTTGCGGATGTCCTGGTCGTGGTGCATGCCGATGATCACGGAGCCAGCGCCGAGGAACAGCAGTGCCTTGAAGAAGGCGTGGGTCATCAGGTGGAACACAGCCACGTTGTAGGCCGAGACGCCCAGGGCCACCGTCATGTAACCCAGCTGCGACAGCGTGGAGTACGCCACCACGCGCTTGATGTCGTTCTGGATGATGCCCAGAAAGCCCATGAACAGTGCGGTGATCGAACCGATGACCAGGATGAAGTTCAGGGCCACATCCGACAGCTCGAACAGCGGCGACATGCGCGACACCATGAAGATGCCGGCGGTCACCATGGTGGCCGCGTGGATCAGCGCCGAGATCGGGGTCGGGCCTTCCATCGAATCAGGCAGCCACACGTGCAGCGGGAACTGGGCCGACTTGCCCATGGCGCCGATGAACAGGCAGATGCAGATCGTGGTGATCAGGGGCCAGCCGAAGCCGGCGATTTCAGGACCGACCAGGCTGGGGGCCTTGGCGAAGATCTCGGTGTAGCTCAGGGTGCCGGTGTGGGCCAGGATCAGGCCAATGCCCAGGATGAAGCCAAAGTCACCCACGCGGTTGACCAGGAAGGCCTTCATGTTGGCGAAGATGGCCGTGGGCTTCTTGAACCAGAAACCGATCAGCAGGTACGACACCAGGCCCACCGCTTCCCAGCCGAAGAACAGCTGCAGCAGGTTGTTGCTCATGACCAGCATGAGCATCGAGAAGGTGAACAGCGAGATGTACGAGAAGAAGCGCTGGTAGCCAGGGTCCTCTTCCATGTAGCCAATGGTGTAGATGTGCACCATCAGCGACACGAAGGTGACCACACACATCATCATCGCCGTCAGGCCGTCGACCATGAAGCCGACTTCCATCTTCAGCGAGCCCAGCGTCATCCATTCGTAGACGGTCTGGTTGAAGCGGGCGCCATCCATCACGGCGTCCAGCGTCATCACCGAGATGATGAAAGACACCAGCACACCAAGAATGGTCAGGGCATGTGCGCCCTTGCGACCGATCACCTTGCCGAAAAGACCGGCAGCGATCGAGCCGGCCAGCGGGGCCAGAGGCACCGCCAGCAGCGAGTTGAGAGAAAGTTCAGACATGTTGTTGTTTCCCCTGCCTCAGCCCTTGAGCGTGTCGAGCTCGTCCACATTGATCGACGCGCGATTGCGGAAGAGGACCACCAGGATGGCCAGACCGATGGCCGACTCAGCGGCCGCCACGGTCAGGATGAAGAACACGAAGACCTGACCGGCCATGTCGCCCAGGTAGTGCGAAAAGGCCACGAAGTTCAGGTTGACGGCCAGCAGCATCAGCTCGATGGCCATCAGCAGCACGATCAGGTTCTTGCGGTTCAGGAAGATGCCGATGACCGACATCGAGAACAGGATCGCGCCCAGCGACAGGTAGTGTCCGAGGGTGATGCCGGTCATGCCTGGCCTCCTTCAGCGGGTTGGGCAGGAGAAGGTTGTTCCACCACGGCGTCCATCTTGACGATGCGCAGGCGGTCGGCCTTCTTCGCCTTGACCTGCTCCGACGGGTTCTGGCCGCGCACGTCCTTGCGACGACGCAGCGTCAGGGCCACCGCGGCGATCATCGCCACCAGCAGCAGCACCGCGGCGAGCTGGACCGGGTAGAGGTAGTCGGTGTAGATCTCGATGCCCAGCAGCTTGGTGTTGGGCACGGTCTCGGCGCCCGGCATCGGCTTCGGATCCGGCACGTTGAAGCCTCGCTGCAGCACCCAGGCCATTTCCAGCGCGATGATCACGCCGACCAGACCGGCGACCGGGAAATGTTTCCAGAAACCCTGGCGCAGCAGGTCGAGATTGATGTCAAGCATCATCACGACGAACAGGAACAGCACCATGACGGCGCCGAC
>JBEGRT010000082.1:0-3281 GCA_041180305.1 Pseudomonadota bacterium | reverse complement strand
GCGCCGCTGAGCACCTGCCTCAGACCGCCGGCATACTCGCCCTGGATCTCGATGGCAAATGGGTACCCGTTGACATCACGCCCCAAATCGATGCTGCCGACGTAGAACTGACCTGCGGTGGCCGGTGCGAGCGGGACAAAATCGGAAGTGTTTTCCACGCTGTACACACCATCCGTGAGCACGACCTTTTGTTTGATGAGGCGTGAGCGCACGATGAAGTTCGAGTTGCGGTCAACCTTCTCCCCGCGAATCACACGGAAGTTGTGCTGGAACGCGAGGTAGTTGCCTTGGGCATCTTGTTCGATGCGGTAGGTCACACGGCACCCGATCGAGCCGGCTGTGGCTGGATCGTTGACCTCGTTGTTCCAGGGCGTCGAGTCGGCAGGATCGGTTCCTTCATACAGCTTGCATCCGATGGCTTCGGCCACCGAAGGTGCATAGGAGAACACGGTTCCCTCGTCCAGCGAATTGGCCGCAGCCAGCACGGCGCTGTACAGCTCGCGGCTGCTGTCACCCATGGGGTTGGCCGCAGCATTGAGCAGGTCGGCGACCGTGCGCAGACGGGTCTCCAGGGTATCGCCGGGGCCACCGATCAGCGCGCCGTTGGAGCGGATGTTGGCAATCAATGCCTTGGCCGCATCGATGCTGGTCGAACGTTCGGCGATGGGCACGAGGTCTTCGGGTTGCTGGCGGATCTCCGGGATCGCATCGTCATCCACGTTTTCGAATTCGAGGGAATCAGCGGCCACCAAGGTCTTGGCCTGATCCAGTGCCGAGGTCAGTGTGTTGTCGCTGGAACCGCGGGTGGCCATCGCCTCCACCACGCACTTCACCTTGGCAGCCTGCTGCTCTTCAGCAGAACCGGATGAAGATGCGCAGCCCAGTGCATCGTCACTGGCAAGCTTGGACACTGCGGCCAGCATCAACGCGGCCTTGTTTTTGGCGGCGAATCCGTCGTCAGAAAAGGCCGGACGCTCCGACAGGATGTCGAAGCCCACGAAAAGGCGAATGTCGGCATTGGCCGCTGCAATGGTGTCGGCAGTCAGCTCGCCACTGCCTGCAGCCAGCTTGGCCTTCTGATAGGCCATTTCCGAGAATGGGGTGATTTGTACGTTGGCCACGCCTTGGGTGTCGGCCACCGTGGCTGCACGCAACACGAAACCTGTGGGCACGGGCACCACGGCATTGGTGGCTTCGTCGACCATGGTGGTGTTGGCGGTTGGACTGACCTCGATGACCACTGCCACGCCCGGAGGCAATCCGGTCAGCGTGTATTGGCCCGTGGCGTCGGTGGTGGTCGTGGCCAGGACCGCATTGTCGGAAGCGCGCAGTGCGCGCACCTGCGCCTGGCGCAGCAGCCCCTTGGCCGCAACACCGGTGACCGACGCGGTCTGCTCGGTGCTGCCACCCGTGTTGTTGTTGGCACTGCCACCACCACCGCCGCCACAAGCCGCCAGTGCGGCAAGCACCGCGGCACCCACGAGGTTCCGCGTCCACGTCTGCTTCACGACAAGGTTCATCTTCATCCCCAGGAAAAATGATGCGCCGACCCCTGGATCACTGCACTGAAGGCCCCAAGGTCGATCCGGTCGTCGCATCCAGAAAAGGAAAGGGCCCTCACATGTGTTCACGAAGGTTTGCACAAACCCCCGGTCTGAGGGTGTGCAGATCGCACGGTGTCCCCGGAAACGGCAGCACACATGCTGCGCTGCGTCAAAAAGGTGTCCGGTAACTCAAATTCAACTGCTGAACGTGCGCGGTGTCGTCGAGCTTGTCGGCGCCCACCAGCACTTGCAAGCCTTGCCAGGCCAGGCCGACACGCAGGGCCCCGGCCAGGGGTTCGGCTTCGGCCGACCAGGCCAGATCACCCGCCTGGCGCCAGCCCAGCCAGAACTGCTGCAGGCCCCAGCGGCGCACGCTTTGCAGGGTCATGTCGCCGGCTTCGCGGTGCCAGGCCATGTCCAGCGTGACGGTGGCGGGCATGCGGGCCTGCAATTCCTGCAAGGTGTACTTGCCCACGATGGCCGCGCGGTAGTTGAGGTAGCCATTGGCATCGCGGCTGGCCACCTGGCTGGTGATGTTGGCTCGGTTGGCCTGCACGGAGGGCCAGCGCAGGCGGCTCCAGAGGTCGTCGGCCGAGAGCTTGAGGCTGAGTTGGTCGGTGGGCTGCCAGGCCATGCGCAGCGACAGCGAGGCACCGCGGCCGCGGTCAGCCGGGTTGGCCAGGAAGCTGGTGTGCACACGCTCGTTGTCTTCGGCCAGGCTGAGGTCGTAGCCGTAGGTGCCGTTGCCCAGGTAGGCCGCAGTGCCTTGGGTCTGGGTGGTGCGCAGGCGCGTGAGGTTCAGGTACTGCCAGCTGGCGCCCAGTTGCACAGGGCCCAGTGACCAGGCGGGGGTGTGCACGGCCAGGCCAGTGCCGCGCCATGTCAGGGTGCGGTGGTCGGCGTTGTAGCTGCCCACGCGGGTGGGGTCGGTCTTGCCCTGGTAGGCGGCCAGCAGGTCAGCGGCTTCGCCCGACAAGGCGGCAAAGGCTTCGACGCGGGCCAGGGCCCCAAGGTGCCAGCCTTGGGCCCATGCGGGTGCGGCCTGGGGCATGCCCAGCCCGGCTTCGGCGCGCGCGGCCAGGTAGGCTTTCTGGGGGCCCACGTTGGGGTCGTAGCCGCGACGCCAGTCGCCTTGCATGTCGGCCACGGGCATGCCGTTGGACCACGCCGTGGCGCTGAGGCCCGCATAGGGCGTGGGCCAGGGCGAGGCCGGTTCGGCGGCCAGGGTCACATCCACCCAACAGGTCAGCAGGGCCGTGCAAAGACCCACACGACACAATGCTCGCATGCAGACTCCCGGGCCCTCCCGGGGCCACAACAAGAATCAGGTTAACGCAAGCAAACGGATTTTCAAACCATGAAGTGCGGCCCGCACGGTGCCTTCACGGATGGATGCCCGGTCGCCCTGAAGGTGCAGGCATTCGGCCTGGATTTGCAGGCCGCCCTGGGGCAGCTCCAGGCACCAGGCCACCCACACGGTGCCCACGGGCTTGTCGGGGGTGCCGCCGGTGGGGCCGGCGATGCCGGTGACGGCCACGGCACATTGCGCGCGCGAGTGCCGCAGCATGCCTTCGGCCATGGCGCGGGCCACGGCTTCGCTCACGGCACCATGCTGCTGGATGGTCACCATGGGCACGCCCAGCAGGTCGCTCTTGGCTTCGTTGCTGTAGGTGACCGTGCCGCGGTCGAACCAGGCGCTGGAGCCCGAGACTTCGGTGCAGGTGGCTGCGATCAGGC
>JBEGRT010000081.1:0-6286 GCA_041180305.1 Pseudomonadota bacterium | reverse complement strand
CGTGCATGCGCAACCCATTGCCGAAGGCCACAACCGCCGTTTCCTGTGCGTGTTGCAAGCTGCCGTGGCCACGCCACCCGCGCCGTCAGCGACGGCCCACGGCGCTGGCACCGGGGGGCAGGCGGATGCCCCGCCGCCAGCGGCCAGCCCCGACACGGAGGCCCTGCTGCGCGAGCTGACCATGATCCTGGAAAGCTCGCCCGCCGGCATTGCCTACCTGCGCGGCAACACCCTGGTGCGCTGCAACCGTCGCTTCGAACGCATGCTGGGCATGGCCGGCACCACGCTCACCAACATGAGCCTGGACACCCTGCTCAACCACGACGACCGCATCCGCCGCTTTGCCGCCGACTTCGTGCCTCGCCTGCAGGCCGAAGGCCAGTTCGAACGCGAGGTCGAACTCATGGTGCCCGGCCTGCCCACGCTCTGGTACACGCTCACGGTCAAACGCATCGGTGATGTCAACGGCCCGCTGGAAGCCATCGCGGTGCTGTCCGACACCAGCCGCATCCGCAAGCAGACCGCCCGCCTTGAAGCCATGGAGCGCGACCTGGCCCTGCAGGCCGATCGCACCCGCGCCATCCTCGATTCGGTGTTCGTGGGCATCGTCACCATCGACCCCAACGGCATCAGCTGGATGAACCGCTCGGCCCGCCGCATGTTCGGCGGCGACCTGTCCGACTTCGTGGGCAAACCGCTGGCCACCGTGGCCACGCACGACATCGATCACCCCTTCCGCATCACCGATTACCTCGACACGCTGCAGGACGGCCAGTCGCACACCTTCGAATGCCAGGTGATGGCGCGCGACGGGCGCGTGTTCTGGGTGGTGGGCAATGCCGTGGTGATCGATGTGGAATCGACGCACCGACAGGTCACCTACGCGCTGCTGGACATCGACCGCCGCCGCCAGGCCGAGGCACGTTCCGCCGAAGCCGAGGCGCGCCTCAAGCGCATCATCGAGCTGGCGCCCATGGCCATCACCGTGCACGAGGCTGGCAGCCTGAAGCTGCTGCAGGCCAACCAGAGTGCGGCCAGCTTCATGCAGCGTGATGCCGCGCAGGCCGTGGGCCTGCCACTGGACATGATCTACCCGGAAGCGCGCGCCCGCCTGCTGAGCCTGGAGATGAACTCGGCGCTGGATGTGCAGCATGCGGTGCAGAAGGAGCACCGCATCGAAGGTGGCACCCGCGGTGCCGCTCAGATCTGGGATGTGAATTACCTGCCCTTGCAAGGCGACGGCGACACCCCCGACCAGGTGCTCATGGTGGCCTCGGACATCACCGAGCAACGCGCCGCTGAAAACGCCCGCCTGGAGGCCGCCATCACGCAACGCGAGATGCTGGTCAAGGAAGTGCACCACCGCATCAAGAACAACCTGCAAGGCGTGGCCGGCCTGCTGCAGCAGATCGCGTCTCGCAAACCGGAAGTGGCCCCGGCCATTGCCGAGGTCGTCGGGCAGGTGCAGGCCATCGCCCAGGTGTATGGTCTGCAGGTGGGCACCGGCGGCCCACTGCGGCTGGACAGCGTGGTCACCGCCATTGCCGGATCGGTTCAGAAGACCTTCGGCCGCCCCATCGACATGGGCCAGGCCGATGCCAAGGGCCTGCCCTGGCTGCTGCCAGAGGCCGAATCCATCCCGATTGCGCTGTGCCTCAACGAACTGCTGACCAACGCCCACAAGCACAGCAGCCCGAACAGCGCGGCCCAAGGCCTGCCCCTGGGCTGCGAATTGCAATGCGACGACCAAGGCGCGCAGATCTGCATCCGCAACCCCGGGCACCTGCCGGAAGGCTTCAGTGTGGACCAGATCCGGGGCGGCGTGTCGGGCCTGGGGCTGGTGCGGGCCCTGATGCCGCGGCGCAGCTCGCGCATCCAGATGCGGCAGGACGGCGACTGGGTGGTCACGGTGCTGCAACTGACGCCGCCCGGCATCGTGCTGGGCGAGCCCCCCTCGACCCTGGGTGAGCCCACTGGTCAACAGTACGCGCTTTGGCCACAATAGAGGGGCGACCCCCGAGCCTGAGGGCTGACAGAATAACGTGTCGCATTAAACTATAACGTTTCAACCAGGTGGTGCGTTCTGCGTGCACCGCACGACGCTCCCATCGACATGACCGCAAGCAACAAAGGCAAAGTGCTCGTCGTTGACGATGACAGGCTCGTGCTCGCCACCGTGACCCATGGCCTGGCCCAGGCCGGTTTTGAAGTGATCGACGCCGACAACGGCGACGACGCCATCCTCCTGGCCCGGCAGCACAAGCCGGACCTCGCCTTGCTGGACATCCGGATGGAAGGCAAGAGCGGCTTCGATGTGGCCGCCTACCTGCGCGAGTACTGCCAGATCCCTTTCATGTTCCTGTCGGCGTTTTCCGACGAGGCCACCATCGCCCAGGTCAAGGCCCTGGGCGCAGTGACCTACCTGGTCAAGCCACTGGACGTCAAGCAGATCGTGCCGGCGGTGGAAGCGGCGTTTGCCAGCCGGGGCCTGCAAGCCCAGCACGGTGCCGCCAGCAATGAAGCCGCGGAACCAGCGGTCGCGCCTGCCACGACCCCTTTGTCGGCGGAGCCCCAAGACCTCACCGAAGCTCAGGGCAGCCTGATCGCTGCGGCGTCCACGCCAGCGCCCGCGCCTTCACCGACCACGCACACCGTGGCCCTGGCCGTGGGCATCGTCATGCACCGCCACTCGATGGGGGCGCAACAGGCCCTGGACCGCCTGCAACAGCAGGCCCGGGCCGAAGGGCGCACGCTCGAAGCACTGGCCGAGCGCCTGGTGCACGCGCAGGAAGTGCTGGCCACGCTGGGCAGCCTGGGCTGAGCCCCCATAGGCGCATCAGCGCCGGGTGGTGCCGCTCTTGAAAGGCGCCAGCGAGAAATAGAAGCAGGCACCTTCACCCGGTGCCGCCTCGGCCCACACCCGGCCACCGTGGCGGCGGATGATGTTGTTGACGCTGGCCAGCCCCACCCCGGAGCCCGGGAACTCACGCGTGCTGTGCAGGCGCTGGAACAAGCCGAACAGCTTGTCGGCGTGTTTCATGTCGAAGCCCGCGCCGTTGTCGCGCACAAAATACACCTCGGGGTCGGTGTGCGGCACCGCCCCGATGGTGATGTGAGGCGCGGCCACTTTCTGGCTGTACTTGATCGCATTGCCGATCAGGTTCTCGAACACACGGCGCACCAGCATGGCATCGGCGGGTGAGCACATGCCCTCGGCCACCTCCAGACGCACATCGGGCGGCAAGCTGCCATCGGCCAGCGGAGGGCGACAGGCGATCAACTCGCCCGCCACATCGCGGGCCAGGGCCGACAGGTCCACGTCGGCGCGCTGCAGCGGCGCCTGGGACAGGTGCGCCTGGTCCAGCACGGCGTCGATCATCCCGTTCATGCGCTGCGCGGCGGCCAGGATGCGTTCGACATGATCGCGCCCCAGCTTGTCGAGCGCAGCCGCATGGTCTTCCTTGAGGATGCGGGCAAAGCCATCGATCACGCGCAACGGCGCCCGCAGGTCGTGCGACAAGGCGTAGCGCAAGGCTTCTTGCGCCGCCTCGGCCACCTCATCGCGCTCCGGCACCATCACCGAGGGTGGCATCGAACGGGCAGGCGATTCCTGCTGCGCGGTCGGGCGCCACACGCCATGGTGGCCCATGCACACCCCATGCGCATCGACACGGGGCATGCCCAGCAGGTGGCCTGTCCCTTCGGGCATGCCCGCCGCAACGGCATCAGGGCCCCAGGCCCAATCGCCCAGGTCGATGCGGCCATGGGCCTGCAATTGCCCGAGCAGGCGCGAGCGCTCGGCCTCGTCCGCCAGTTCGGGCAGTGCCAAGCCACGCGCTTGCAGTTCGGCGGCCTTCGCCCACACAGCGGCCTCGGCATTCAGCGTGGGGCGCAGCACCTGCAGCCGGTTGCAGGCATCGGTCTGCCAGTACCAGCCATGGAGCCATTCGGTCCAGGCCCGCGTGTCGACCTCAAGTGGCTGGGGTTGTGTCGCGATCGTTTGCAGTGCAGGCAGGGGCTGGGCTTGTGGCTCGCCCTCGCGGCGCCGGGCCATCCAGGCCACACCCAACCCGGTCGCAGCCCCCACGGCAGCGCCCAGCATCACCCCGCCCAGCCACCACAGGCCATGGTCGGCCGATGCCGTTGGCGCTTCGGTGGCCCCATGGGCCAGGGAACACGCACCGAGCCCGGCGATCACACACGCTGCGGCGCGCCACCCGTTCAACGGGCGGGACATCGTTGGTCGCAATGGCCAAGGCGCAGAACCCGTGTGCATCAAAATGATTGTATGAACAGCTTTCAGTGGTTTCTTCAAGCAGCTGTTTGGTTTTTCAAACAGATAGAGTCATTCATCTGTTCAAGGTCAGAAGTATGCCTTTACAGGTGACAGACTGACGCGTCAATCTCTTGCGGGATTCCCAAGCTGCACGATGTCACATCCGAGCCCTGGTTCACGTCTCTCCTGGCCCACGCTGATGGCGGCCCTGCTGCTGGCCGTGGCGCTGGGCCTGGCATGGCTGCAAGGCTGGAACCATGTGCTGCTGGCCACACTGGCGCTGATCGCCGCTTCGACCGGCTTCCTGGTGCGCCACACGCTCAGCCCCGAACTGCCGCCACCTGACACCACGCCCGAGGTGCCCGACACCCACCCCGAGCGCGCCCCAGACCCAGGGCCCGAGCGCACCACCCCCGACATCCGCATGGTGCCGCAGCGCTGGCTGCAGCTGAGCCAGGAGATTGCCAGCACCGCCCAGCAGGCCACCACCCTCACCGAGGCCATGAGCCATGTGGGCGCACGCCTGCACCAGGTGCTGGGTGCCCGCGCCTGGCACTGCCTGAAGGTGGAAGACTGGAATGGCCAGTCCGGCCTGCTGCGCCCGTGGATGGAATTCGACGGCCAGGACGACGATCACATCGACCCCGGCGCCATGGCCCCTGTCGAAGGTGCCGATCAGCCCCTGGGCCAATGCCTGATCGACCGCCATCCGGTGCTGACCATCCTGCCCCAGCCGGAGCCCCCGTCTGATCGCCACCCCTGGCGTGGTGCGCCGGCCCGCCAGATCCTGGGTGTGCCGGTGTTCGTCAATGGCCGGCCACTGGCGGTGCTGGAGTACCTCGACCCCCTGCCCATGGCCCACGAGGCCCACACACTGCTGCAACTGGCCGTGATCCAGTTGAGCTTTGTGGCACAGCGCGATGAATCGCGCCTGCGGGCCGCCGACAGCGCCGCCCACCTCGAGCGGCTGGGGCTGGTGGCTTCTCGCATTTCCAGCGGGGTGGCGCTGCTGGATCGGCATGGCGTGATCGAGTGGGTCAACCCCCACCTGACGGCCCTGACCGGCTGGCTGCCCGAGCGGGTGCTGGGGCATCGCCTGTCGGATGCCCTGGCGCGCAGCCAGGCCGAACCCGGCATCGTGACCCAGGTGCAGCAGCACATTGCGCAAGCTGGCCCCTTCCGCAGCAGCTTCGAGTGCGTGCGCACGCTGCCCACCGGACAGACTCAGCCCTACTGGTGCGAGATCGACGCCATCCTCACGGTGGACGATGCAGGCGCCACCGGCCACTACGTGTGCCTGTTCAACGACATCAGCGAACAGAAGACGCTGGAAATCCAGCAGAGCCAGGAAAAGGAATTCCTTGAAGCGCTGATGGGCAATCTGCCGGTCAGCCTGATCGTGATGGACGCCCGCGACCTGTCGGTGGTGGCCATCAACAAATACACCGAGCTGGAGCTGGGGCTGAACCAGGCACGCTCGCTGCGCAAACCCATTGCCGAAGTGGTCGGCCCCACGGTCATGGCGGCCATCCAGCCCAGGATGCGTCAGGCCCTGGACGACGGCGAAACGGTGGAACACGATTTCGCCTGGCCCTCGGCCGAAGGCCAGCGCATCGTCAATGCCAGGCACTTCGCGTTGCGCGGCACCAATGGCGCCCCCCGCCTGCTCATCACCCTGGCCCGTGACATCACGGCCACGCGGCAAGCCACGGTCGACCTGGAAGAGTCGGAGCGCCGCTTCCGCGAGCTGGTCGAATCGATGGACGATGGGGTCTACGTGGCCACCGGCCTGCACCGCCAGTTCCTGTACCACAGCCCGCACACCGCCGACATCCTGGGCGTGAGCCCGGCTGCAGGGCAGGACCATGCGGACCTGCTCGATGGCCTGGTGCTGCCCGACGACCGCCCTGCCCTGGCGCTGGCCGAGCAGCAATGCGAACGTGAAGAACCGACCGACCTGATCATCCGCATCCAGCATCCCATCAAGGGACTGCGCTGGGTGCGCCGCCG
>JBEGRT010000080.1:0-10615 GCA_041180305.1 Pseudomonadota bacterium | reverse complement strand
CGCCCGCTGTGCCGGCGCTGACAGAGCGCCTGTAAGTGTTTGCGACAGGTGGCTGACCCATCGCGCCAGGGGGGCGCAGGCGCCCTGCAGGCATGAAAAAAGCACCCCGCAGGGTGCTTGTTGTCACAGCGTGGGCTGATCAGTAGTTGCCGTAGCCACCGCCGCCTTCGCGACGGCCACCACCGTAGCCACCACCGCCGCCTTCGCGACGGCCACCGCCGTAGCCGCCACCGCCGCCTTCGCGACGGCCGCCGCCGAAGCCACCACCGCCGCCACCACCTTCACGGCCACCGCCGTAGGGGCTGCGGAAGCCGGCCGGACGCTCTTCACGAGGACGGGCGACGTTCACCACGATCGAGCGGCCCGACAGGGGCTGACCGTTCAGGGCGTTGATGGCGGCTTGCGCTTCGGCATCGCTGCCCATCTCAACAAAACCGAAACCCTTGGAGCGACCCGTTTCACGGTCCATCATGACCTTGGCCGATTGCACCAGACCGTGGGCGCCGAAGGCGTCTTGCAGATCCTGATCGCGGACGCTGTAGGCCAGGTTGCCCACGTAAAGCTTGTTGTTGCTCATGGAGGGGAGCTCCTATCTCAATCAAATATCCATGTGGAGCTTCCAACCTATCGGGACCCATTCCATCGACGGCGCCGCTTCCAGACACAGTGCAAACATCATAGGTGTTTGATTCGCTTTGGGCCAGAGGATTTTGTGCATGTCAACCGGCTCTTGTTTCAGAAAGTCAAGTGCCCAGCCGCGGTGTTGTGATCTTTCCTCAATTTTGATTAGGGTGAGCACCAATAATTGCCGCCATGTCCGAATCCCGTTCCCCGTCGGGCGTTTTGCCGCCCGAGCTTGCTCCCGTGCTCCCTCCTTTGCCTGCCGGTCGTTTCGACTGGTGGGATGCGCTCACGCGGGTGTTGTCGAGCATCGAGGCCGTGCGGGAGGGCCGTGCGCTGTATTTGCTGCTGAGTGCGTTTTCAGGGGGCGGGCTGGCCCTGGCCACGGCCCGGGCTTCGCTGGGCCGCGGTGAGCCCCAATGGGCGGTGTTCCAGGCGGCCATCGGCCTGTTCATTGCCTTTTATGGCAGCAACGCTGCCGGTCTGCTCATGATGGATCGCGCCCTGGGCCGCCCGCCGCGCGATGTGATCGACGCTCTGGAAGATGCCCTGGGCATTGCGCACCGGGTGCTGGTGGCCTTGCTGGGCATGGTGCTGGTGGGGGCCGGGCTGGCCGGTGCGCTGCTGGGCCTGCTGTGGCTGTGTGGCCTGCCCAAGGTCGGGCCCTGGCTGTTCGCCGGGGTGGTGCCCCTGAGCGTGGCCGTGGTGGGCCTGGTGGTGGTGGCCGGTGGCGCGGTGGTCGGGCCGCTGACCGGGCCCAGCGTGTGGCTGGGGGCATCGTCGTGGCAGAGTTTTCGCACCCTGGCGGGCCTCATCCGCCGGCACCTGCTGCTGGCGGCGGTGCTGGCGGTCACGCTCAGTGGCCTGACCGGCCTGGTCGGGGCGGCCACCAGCCTGGTGGTGATGCTGGGCGGACGCGTGATGGCCGAGGCCTCGGTCTGGATGCTGGGCATCGACCTGGCCCCCGAGGTGCTGATGGTGGGCTTGTTCGGCGGCGGCCTGCAGTCGATCAACCCGGCTGCCTTGCCCAAGGATGCCGTGGCCCACACGGCGGCGGCGGCCATTGGCGGCGGTGTGGTGTTTGCCGTGGCGCTGGTGCTGCCCACGGCCGTCTACCTGCGTGGCGTGTGCGAGGTCTACCTCACACTGATGCGCCACAGCCAGCGCAGTGCCACCCACACGCGCTGAAGCGGGGGCCTTCAGGGCACGAAGCGGCCCTGGGCATCGGTCAGGCCCATGCGGCCGCTGCCGAAATCGGCGCTCTGGCAGGCCAGTTGCCACAGGGTCTGGGCCAGTTGTTTGTCGTGGTCGTTGAACAGGCGGCTGCCTGCCTGGGCGCCTTCCAGCCGCACCCAGCCAGGGCCCAGCGCTGGCACCCTCAGGGTGCGCCCGCCACGTTCAAGCTGCACGCGACGTTCGGGCCCCTCGGGCCCTGATTCGATGATCAGGTGGCGTGGGCGGAAGGCGCGGTCCAGGGCCATCATCCAGCGTTCCTGCCCGGCAGCCCCGTCGCCCAGCTTGCCCAGATCGAGCAGGCCAGGCAGCAGCGATTCGAGCCGTTCGCCCGGGTCACGGTGCTCGACCGGCATCAGCCAGCTGCGGGCCAGCAGGTAAAACCAGGGCACCGACAGGCCCACGGCCACCAGGGCCGGGCTGTGCCAGGGCCCCCCCAGCCACAGCAGGCTGACGGCAAAACAGAACGAGCCCAGCAGGGCCAGCAACCAGGCCCAGGCACGCCAGGACAGCACGCGCAGGTGACGCAGGCGGCGCTGGTGCAGCAGGGCCAGCATGCCGACATAAGGCAGCACGGTGGTGCAGCGGATCAGGTTGTCGAAGCCGGAGGCCGTCAGCTCGGCCGGTTGCAGTGCCAGGATGGTGGCTGGCACGATGGCCGCGAGCGCCAGGCTGGCGAAGAACCAGCGCAGGCCCTGGCGCTCCGGGCTGTCTTCCTGGGCCCGGGCCCAGACGATCAGGGCCCCGCCGGTGACCAGGCAGGCCGTGGTGCCCAGCGGCATGCTCAGGATCCACCAGTCGAAGCTGGGTGCCAGTTGCAGCATCGCGGTCAGGCCGAGCACGGCCACCACCCCCATGAGGCCGCGTTGGGCCATGGGGGGCAGTGAGGGGTGCAGCAGGTGGGCGAACCACAGCAAGGTGCCGCCCAGGTAGGTGGTGGTCATGACCTGACTGCCCAGCAGAGCGAGTTCGAGACCGCCGGCTGGCCAGGCCCAGGGGCGCGCCATGGGCCAGGCCCTCAGCATCAGGTCCAGCGCCAGGGCCAGGCCGATGATGCCGTGCAGTCTGTGCATTCTCCGGTCGGGATGTTGTTGCCAGTGGCGCAGGGCCACGTGCCAGGTCAGCAGGGCGGCCAGCAGCATCAGTCCCATCTGCCAGGGCAGGCCCGGCAGGCCTTGTGCTTCCCAGCGCACCGGCCAGCGGGCGCCGTCGTCGTCGATGAAGGCGAGGTCAGGCCGGCCTTCCAGGGTGTTCAGCAGCCGTTCGTGGGCGATGACCAGTTGGCGTGCGGTGGGGGTGCGGGCGGTGTCGAGGGTGGGCATGTGCCACCAGGCATCGACCGGCACGCGCTGGCCGGCCCATTCGAGCGCGGCGATTCGCAACTGGCCATTGGGTGTGTCGAGCATGACCCCTGTGCCTGGTTGCCAATGCCATGCGGGGCGCGGCGCCCAGGCCAGGGCAGAACTGAGCACGATCACCGCCACCAGCAGCCAGCCGGCCCCCATGGCCAGCAGCCACGCCCAGCCGGTGGGCAGGGGGCTGACGCTTCGGGGCAGGTGGGTGCGGTTCATCGCGCCACAGTGTAGGCGCCGCGGGCGGCCTCGGGCCCGTCAAAATGAGGGGCTGGAGAACCCACCATGTCTGTTGCCGAGCTCGACGCCCTGCCTTGCCCTTGCGGTGCCGGCCCATCGCTGGCCGATTGCTGCGGGCGTTATCACCACGGGGCCCTGCAGGGCCTGGCGCCCACCCCCGAGGCGCTGATGCGCTCGCGCTACGCGGCCTTTGTGCTCGACCGCCGTGACTATCTCCTGGCCACCTGGGCCGAGCCCGAACGGCCCGCACAGATCGAGCCGCCAGAAGCCGGGCTGAAGTGGCTGGGCCTGACCGTGAAGGGCCACGGTTTGACCACACCCGACGAGGGCTGGGTGCATTTCGTGGCCCGTTACAAGGTGGCTGGCCGCGCCTTCCGCCTGGAAGAGCGCAGTCTGTTCCACCTGCTTGATGGCCGGTGGTTGTATGTGCGGGCGTTGCAGGACTGACTCCCGCCAATTGTGAGCGCCCGCTCACGTCGTGCGGCCCGGGTCTGTCGCACGGACTGCAGGTGTGGGTTGCCCTTGTGACGTCAGGGGGCGGTGTGCGCTTCCAGTCGGGCCAGCCACACCATGGCGTGTTCACGGGTGCTGCCGCACATCTCTGCCGAAGGCTGCAAGGAGCCGCACACGGCAGGCCGTTCGGGCTGGCCGAACAGGGCGCACCGCAGGTCAGCATCCAGGTGGGGGCAGGGCACCCCCGCGGGCTTGCCTTGGGGCAGGCCGGGCAGGGGGCTGCTGATCGACGGGGCGATGCAGCAGGCGGCACAGGCAGGGCGGCATTCCATGCGCTGCATTGTGCCGCCGCGGTGGGCAGGGTTTCACGTGAAACCCCGGGGCTTGGGGGCGTGTTCGGTGTGCGGGCTTGGCACCCGGGCCCCACCTCCCGGATAATTCAGTCTCTCATGAACGACAGACCGGCGCGACCCCTGCCTGGGGGCCGCGCCCGTTTGCTTTGGTGCCCTGGAATTTCGCCATGCTTTATCCGCAAGAGTTTGATGTGATCGTGGTCGGTGGTGGCCACGCTGGCACGGAGGCCGCATTGGCCGCCGCGCGCATGGGTTGCGCCACGCTGCTGCTCAGCCACAACATCGAGACCCTTGGGCAGATGAGCTGCAACCCCAGCATCGGCGGCATTGGCAAGGGCCACCTGGTCAAGGAGGTCGATGCCCTGGGCGGCGCCATGGGCCTGGCCACCGATGAGGCCGGCATCCAGTTCCGCATCCTCAACAGCAGCAAGGGCCCGGCCGTGCGCGCCACCCGCGCCCAGGCCGACCGCATCCTGTACAAGGCCGCCATCCGCCACCGCCTGGAAAACCAGCCCAACTTGTGGGTGTTCCAGCAGGCGGTCGACGACCTGATGGTGGAGGGCGATGGCGCCGGCGCGCGTGTGGTGGGCGCCGTCACCCAGGTGGGCATCCGCTTCCGGGCGCGCACCGTGGTGCTGACCGCCGGCACCTTCCTCGATGGCAAGATCCACGTGGGCCTGAACAACTACAGCGCAGGCCGCGCGGGTGACCCGCCCGCCGTGAGCCTGTCGGGCCGCCTCAAAGAGCTGAAGCTGCCGCAAGGCCGCCTGAAAACTGGCACCCCGCCGCGCATTGATGGCCGCAGCATCGACTTCTCCAAACTCACCGAGCAGCCTGGCGACGGCGTGCCCCTGGTGGGCGGCTGGGGCGAACCGGGTGCGCCGCTGTCGGCCCCCACGGGCGCTGACGTGCCGGTGTTCAGTTTCCTGGGCACACCCCAGATGCACCCGCGCCAGCTGCCCTGCTGGATCACGCACACCAACCAGCAGACCCACGACATCATCCGTTCGGGCTTTGACCGCAGCCCCATGTTCACCGGCGTGATCGAAGGGGTGGGGCCGCGCTACTGCCCCAGCATCGAAGACAAGATCAACCGATTCGCCGACAAGGATTCGCACCAGATCTTCCTGGAGCCCGAGGGCCTGACCACCAACGAGTTCTACCCCAACGGCATCAGCACCTCGCTGCCCTTTGACATCCAGCTGAGCGCGCTGCGCAGCATGCCCGGCCTGGAGAACGCCTACATCCTGCGCCCGGGTTACGCCATCGAGTACGACTACTTCGACCCGCGCGAACTCAAGAGCACCTTCGAGACCAGGGCCATTGGCGGCCTGTTCTTCGCCGGCCAGATCAACGGCACCACTGGCTACGAAGAAGCAGCCGCCCAGGGCCTGTACGCGGGCGTGAACGCCGCCCTGCAAGCCCAGGGCAAAGAGGCCTTCACCCTGCGCCGTGACCAGGCCTACCTGGGCGTGCTGGTCGATGATCTGATCACCAAGGGCGTGTCTGAGCCTTACCGCATGTTCACCAGCCGGGCCGAGTTCCGCCTGCAGCTGCGCGAAGACAACGCCGACATGCGCCTGACCGAGCTGGGCCGTGGCATTGGCCTGGTTGACGACACCCGCTGGGACGCTTTCAACCGCAAGCGCGACGCTGTTTCACGTGAAACAGAGCGCCTGCGCAGCACCTGGGTGCGCCCCGCCACGCTGCCTGCGGCCGATGCCGAGCGCCTGGTGGGCAAGGCCCTGGAGCATGAATACAGCCTGGCCGACCTGCTGCGCCGCCCTCAGGTGGTGTACGACACCCTGACCGAGGTGGCGGCCATTGCCCAGGGCGAGCAGGCCCGGCTGCGTGCCGATACACCCCGTGGTGACTCAGTCCGTGCAGATGATGCAGCCACACCCGTCAGCCGCACCAGCCTCCGCGCCGAACTGGGCGAGGCCCTGGGTGATGCCGTGATCGAGCAGGTTGAGATCAGCATCAAGTACGCGGGCTACATCGACAAGCAGAACGAGGAAGTGCAACGCGCTGCCGCCTACGAGCACCTGCGCTTGCCCGACGAGCTGGACTACGCCCAGGTTTCGGCGCTGAGTCATGAGGTGCGCCAGAAGCTGTCGCGCCACCGGCCGGAAACCCTGGGCCAGGCCTCGCGCATTTCGGGCGTGACCCCGGCGGCCATTTCGCTGCTGCTGATCCACCTGAAGAAGGGGCGCTTCAAGGGCTTTGCCGAGGCCCAGCGCAGCACCACCGAAGGGGAGGCCGCATGAGTCGCCCGAACCACCTGAAGGGCGCCCGTGGGCAGGCGCCCAAGGCCCACCGCCCGGTGTCGGCACCGCGCACCCAGGCACCCCGACCCAAGCCCGCGCCGCACTGGCAGGCTGCGCAATGGCTGCCCGCCGTGCAGGCCACCGTGGCCCGCTGCGGCCTGACCCTGGGCGATGACCAGGTGCAGCAGCTGGTGCGCTACATGGGCCTGCTGCAGGAATGGAACGCCACCTACAACCTGACGGCCCTGCGTGACCCGGTCGACATGCTGACCCACCACCTGGCCGATTGCCTGGTGGTGGTGCCCGTGCTGCAAAAGGCCTTGGCCGAGCGCGGCTGGTTGGCGGGCGAGCAGGCTGTGCGCGTGCTCGATGTGGGCAGTGGCGGTGGCCTGCCGGGCGTGGTGCTGGCCATCTGTTGCCCCGAGGTGCAGGTGACTTGTGTGGACACGGTGGGCAAGAAGGCGGCCTTCATCCGCCAGGTGGCGGCCGAACTGGCGCTGCCCATCACCCGTGGTGTGCACCGCCTGAAGGCCGAGCACAACCGGGTCGAGCTGCTCAAGGGCGAGTACCCCGTCATCACCTCGCGGGCCTTTGCCTCGCTGGTGGACTTCACCGCCTGGACGCAGCACCTGCTGCCTGCCGAGGGCGTGTGGATGGCCATGAAGGGCGTGCCCCCGGATGCCGAAGAGCAGGCCGCATTGCAGCCTGTGGCCCATGTGTTTCACGTGGAACAACTGCAGGTGCCGGGCCTGGACGATGCCCAGCGCTGCATCGTGTGGATGCGCCGCGGCGCTGTCTGATCCGTTTCAGCGGCGTGCTGGCTCCTGGGCATTGACGCCCGCGTCGGCCACGCCAGCGCGCAGCAAACGCTCCCGCACCTGGGCCGGGGTCTCGCCGTGCCAGCCACGGCAGGCGCGCGCCAGATTGGCCGCCGAGCTGTAGCCCAGTCGCTGCGCCACGGCCGACAAGGGCAGGGTGGGGTCGCGCAGCAAGCCTTCGGCATGGTTGCGCTGCGCCGCCTGCAGCAGCGCCCGGTAGCTGGTGCTTCGGCTGGCGAGCTGCCGCGACAGGCTCCGCACGGGCATGCCCAGTCGCTCGGCCAGCACGGCTTGAGACGGAAAGCCTCGCAGGCTGGGCACGAACCAGGCCTGCACCTCACCCATCCAGGGGTCATCCGGCATGGCGTCCGGGTGGGTGGCCTGCAGCGCCTGCAGTTCAGCCTCGCAGGCCTGAGCCGACCATTGAGCGGCCGTTCGGTCACCTTGCGCCAGGGGCACATCCAGCCAACGGGCGGGCAGCCTCAGTTCGTTGAGTGGTGCGTCGAACACGCAGCGGGGCAGGCGGTTCGCAAAACGTGCGTGCCAGGGCGGCATCGGGAAGGCAAAGTGCAGGCTCACGTCCTGCCGGCAGGCGGGCAGCAACTGGGTCAGCAGCACAAAGCTGCTGACCAGCACCATCTCGGCCGACATCACGTACAGGTCATTGCGCGGCACGCGCTCGTGCAGCAGCACCCGCACCTCGGCCAGGGGGCCATCTTCGGTGGGCGGGCATTGCGCCTGCACCTGCCAGGCGGCCAGTCGCAGGCCCGACCCGAAACGCTCGGCAAAGGCCAGCGCGGTGCGCAGCGTGGTCTGGCTCAGGTAGCCGAAGCCCACCGCGCCGTGGCTGGTGAGCTGGGCCTGCAGCCCGAATTCACACCCCAGTCCCGGCTCGCCCATCAGGGCCGCCGTGCGGCGGCACAGTTCGGCAAACTGGGGCCGCATGGGCATGCGCGCTTGCGGCTCGTGGCGCCAGGCCTGCGGGAAGTCCAGGCCGCGCAGCAGCACGGTGGCCGACAGGCCCCGCGCCTCGGCCAGGCGCAGCATCAGGTCGACATAGGCGGCCGATACCGTGGGGGCTGAGCTGTCGGTCATGCGAGGTGACCCGAGGCAGAGCCCTGGCAAGGCCCCTCAACGGGCCCAGGAGGGCTTGTGCGGAAGGCGGCAGGGGGTTGCCCTGCCCAGCCTTGGAAAGCGTCGCCAAAGGCGCTGATGGATCGGTAGCCCAGGTGCCGGGCCACGGTGGCCAGCGGCAGGTCGGGCACCTGCAGCAAGGCCAGGGCATCGCGCTGGCGGGCCTGCTTGAGCAGTGCCTGGAACGTGCACCCGGTGGACCGCAGGGTACGCGCCAGGGTGCGCACCGACAAGCCCAGGTGCGCGGCCACCTCGCCTGCCGACAGGTAACCCTGGTCCGATGCGGCCAGCAAGGCTTCGGCCTGGCGCCGCACCCGAGCGGCCGGTGTCTCGCCCAGGCGCATCAGCTCGTCGGTGCAGGTCTGTTCAGCCCAGCGCGCGGCCGGGGCGTTGGCCTGTGGCAAGGCGGCCGGCAGCAGCCGGGCAGGCAGGCTGAGTGCAGCAAACGGCTGCTGAAAGCGGCAGCGCGGCAGGCGTGCGGCATGCCGGTGCTGCCAGTCAGGTTCGGGCCCTTCGAAATGCAGCACCAGGTCGGGCTGGCAACCGGGCAGCACATGGCCCAACAGTGTGGCCATGCCCGTCAGCATCAGCCGGGCCGCGTGCTGGCGCAGGGCGGGGGCACGAGGCGGGCTCAGGGTCTCGCTCAGGCGCAGCTGCACGCAGGCCTGGCCGCCATGCCCCATGGCCACGTGGTGCAGCATCCAGCCGGCCAGGCGCAACGGCCCACCCAGCCGCACCCCGAACATCAGGGCCTCGGCCAGGGTCGGCTGCGACATCATCCCGAAAGCCAGCGTGCCGTGGCTGGCGGGGCTGGCGCGCAGGCCCAGCAGGTAGCCCAGCCCGGGCTCGTCGCAAGCGGCCAAGGCGCGTGCGTGCAGGGCGGTGTAGTGGGCCAGAGGCAGGCGGCCCAGGGGGTTGTCGAGCGCGCGTGCATCCAGCCCCAGCGCCGCCCACAGGCCCGCGCCCGAGCCACCCAGGTCATCGACCAGGTCGAGCAGCTGGCAGACATAGCCCACCGGCACGGAAGGGGAAGACGATGCCCAGGAATGCATGGCGGGGGCAGGGGGCTGCACGCAACAACTTGATCGCCTGAAAACTAGCACAGCCCATGCTGGCCCGGGCGGGGCCCGGCAGACGCGGACACCGGGCTAACCCTGGCTGACCGGGTTTGGGGCACCCACGTTCGCGGGGACCTGGCCGGAAATGATGCCGTGATGTCCGATGCGCATGTGCGGGCTGGGCGGTGCCCTTCGCAGAATCGGGGCCATCAGAATCACAGGGAGGGCCTCATGGCGCATCATTGGACCCAGGCCTGCATGGGCCCGACCGCCTTGGCGACGGTGCTCGGCCTGATGTGGGCTTTCAACGGGAGCCCCGCGCTGGCCCAACGCACCTACACCGTCACCACGCTGGAAGGGGTGTTCGACACGGCTTTGCGCCTCGACCCGTCGAACCGTGTTCAGGGCAATCGGTCGCGTTACTCGCTCAAGGGCCCGGAAGGGCAACTGAGCCCCACGGGCGGCTACGTGTCGCGCAGTGCGAACTGGGCGGCCAGCACCGCGGCCTCGCAGCAGCCCAGCAGCACCTACCTGCTGGCCTCGCAGTGGGCCACGCTGAACGCCAGTGACAACGGTCAATGGCTGGCGCTCAAGAACACCAGCCAGGCCACTTTCGGGCGTGGCCAGAACGGGCGCGCCACCGCGTTGGTCTCAGGGCAGGGCTTTTCGCCCAACTACCGCATCTCGGCCATCAACAACAGCGGCGAGATGGTGGGCGTGACGGCCACGTACAACAGCGCCTACAGCGGGGCCAGCGATGCCCTGTGGTGGCGCAACGGTGTCTTGCAGGTGCTGCCGGCGGCGCCTGGTGTGGGTGCCAGGGCGCATGACATCAACAACCTGGGGCACATCGGCGGCGCCGTGCAGATCCTGGCCGGTGTGAACGCGCACGACACCACGGCCCCGCTGGTCGAGCGTGGTGCCGTCTGGAAGGGTGGCACCCTGAGCTGGACGGCCGATCCGGCCGTGTTCGGCGCCCCCTCCAGGGTGCTGCACATCAACGATGCCGGCACCCTGGTGGTCGAAGGCCAGAAGGATGGGGGGACCACGCTGTTCCAGGTCGGTACCACCGGTACCGTGCAGGTG
>JBEGRT010000079.1:0-2808 GCA_041180305.1 Pseudomonadota bacterium | reverse complement strand
TAGCCTGCTCGCCCGCGCATGCCGAGGCCCTGGCCGAAGGGCAGGGCCTGCGCACGGCCCTTGATCAGGCCCTTTGCGACGCCGACGAGCCCCTGCACGACGGCGCCGAGGTGGCCTTTTTTCCGCCGGTCACCGGAGGCTGACATGGCCTTGCTGCACCGACACGTGGCCGTTCAGACGGCCGATTTCGACCTCAGCCACGAGGCCGGGTTGCTGGCCCAGGCCTGTGACCAGGTGGGCGCGGTCGTCAGCTTCACGGGCCACGTGCGCGCCTGGGGCGAGGGCAGTGTGGCGCTGGAACTCGAACACTACCCAGGCATGACCGAGCGCAGCATTGGCGCCATGATGGATGCCGTGGCCGAACGCTTCGGCCTGATCGGCGTGCGTGTGGTGCACCGTGTGGGCGTGTTGCCCGTGGGCCAGCAGATCGTGCTGGTGGCCGTGGCCGCCCGCCACCGCCATGCGGCCTTCCAGGGGTGCGAATGCCTGATGGACTGGCTCAAGACCCAGGCCCCGTTCTGGAAAAAGGAAGTGACCATCGAGGGCGGCGCCTGGGTGGACGCCCGTGTGCACGATGACGAGGCCCTGGCCCGTTGGGGCCTGGCCGGGGTGCTGGCCAACGCCCAGGCTTGACCGACCGCCTCGAGAAGTGTCAAGTTCTTCACGGAATGGCCGAAAAAAGGCCGATGCCCCCGGCAGCCGATCGAAGGAGATCATGTGGTCGATGTGTTGACTTGCTACGCCGTCACGGGCTTCAGCGCGTTGCTGGGCCTGGGGCTGATGTGGCTGATCCGCACCGACCAGCCGCGGGTGCAATACGCCCTGAACCTGTTCCGCGCAGGCTTCATCGCTTTGTCAGGCATGGGCCTGGTGGTGCTGGTGCCACCGCTGCACGCCCCCATTCTGGTCAAGGCCGCCATCGGCATGGCCGGGGTGGGCATCACCTTGCTGGGCTGGGCCTTCCGCCAGCTCAATGGGCGGCGCACCCCGCCCTGGGTGGGCACGGCGGCCACCGGCTCGGTGGGGCTGGCCCTGGGCACTGCGGCCTTGCTGCCGCCCTTGCCCTATGTGCAGGTCGTGGCGGCGGTGTTTTTGCTGCTGTCGCTGGCGCTCACGGTCGATCAGGCCCTGCTGGTGCGGGCGGGGCGCCACTGGGTCACGCAGGACCTGGCTCTGCTCGTCGTGGCAGGCCTGCTGGCGGTGCTGTGGGTGGTGGTCGCCCAGCACAGCCTGACCGTGCCTGGGCCCCTGCCGCCTGATTGGCTGCACGCGCCCGACTGGCTGCGCCCCATCGCGGCGCTGTCGTTCGCGGTGTTGCCGCTGGGTGTGGCGGCGCTGGTGTTTGCGTCCATCAACGATCGCTTGCAGCAGCAACTGCGCGCCCGCTCGCTGTCCGATGACCTGACCGGTGCGCTGTCGCGCCGTGGCCTGCGCGAACTGGGCGAGCGCATGCTGGCCCTGCAGCGTGGCCAGACCCGCACTGTGGCCGTGCTGATGCTCGACATCGACCACTTCCGGGCGCTCAATGAACGCTACGGCCAGCAGATTGGTGACCAGGTGTTGCGCCACCTCACCCAGGTGGTGCGCGAAAGCCTGCGGGAAGACGCCCTGCTGGCCCGTTATGGCGGCGAAGAATTCACCGTGCTGCTGCCGGTGCGCATGCTGCGTGAGGCCGAGGCGGTGGCCGAACGCCTGCGCAAGGTGATCGAGCGCAGCCCCTGCGAATCGAAAATCGGGCCGGTGCGTGCCACCGTCAGCATCGGTCTGAGCCTGCACGAACCCGACACCACCCTGGAAGACGACCTGGCCCTGGCCGACGAGGCCCTGTCCACTGCCAAGGCCTCGGGCCGCAACCGGGTGCAGGTGGCCGAGCGCACCTCGCGCCTCGACAGCCTGCAGGCCTCTCGGTTTGACGAAGCGCAAACCACACCCCCACAAGGGACTTGAAATGCGAGGGCTCATGCCCCATGTTCGTGAGCAATCGCCCCGACAGGTGGGGCCCAAGGAGTGCTCATGCGACTCGACAAACTCACCACCAAGTTCCAGGAAGCCCTGACGGAAGCCCAGAGCCTGGCCGTCACGCGCGACAACCCCTACATCGAACCGGCCCACATCCTGCTGGCCATGATCCGTCAGGAAGACGGCCCCAAGGCCCTGCTCGAGCGGGCGGGCGTGAAGGTGGCCCCGCTGGCCAGCACGCTGGAAACCCAGATCGACCGGCTGCCCCAGGTGCAGGGCGCCGACCAGGTGCAGGCCGGCCGCGACACCGTCAGCCTGCTGCAAGGCGCCGAAAAGGAAGCGCACAAGGCGGGCGACCCCTTCATCGCCAGCGAAATGTTCCTGCTGGCCCTGTGCGACCACAAGGGCGATGCCGCCGTGGTGGCCCGTGATCACGGCCTGACCCGCAAGGCCCTGGAGGCCGCCATCAAGGCCGTGCGCGGTGACCAGAAGATGGACAGCCCCGAGGCCGAAGGCCAGCGCGAAGCCTTGAAAAAATACACCCTCGACCTCACCGAGCGCGCCCGCGCGGGCAAGCTCGACCCGGTCATCGGCCGTGACGAAGAAATCCGCCGCACCATCCAGATCCTGCAACGCCGCAGCAAGAACAACCCCGTGCTGATCGGTGAGCCCGGCGTGGGCAAGACCGCCATCGTCGAAGGCCTGGCGCAGCGCATCGTCGCTGGCGAGGTGCCCGAGTCGCTCAAGGGCAAGCGCGTTCTTTCGCTGGACATGGCGGCGCTGCTGGCCGGCGCCAAGTTCCGGGGCGAGTTCGAGGAGCGGCTCAAGACCGTATTGAGTGAACTGGCC
>JBEGRT010000078.1:0-6296 GCA_041180305.1 Pseudomonadota bacterium | reverse complement strand
CTGAGCAGCAGCTCGGCCGAGTCGCGGATGGTCTGGGCGTGGTCGCGCTGCTCGGCCGTCAGGGGCGAGTTGAGCAACAGGCCGCTCATGCCGATGACGCCGTTCATCGGCGTGCGGATCTCGTGGCTCATGGTGGCCAGGAAGGCGCTCTTGGCCTGGTTGGCCGATTCAGCCTGGGCCGTGCGCTCGATGACCTGCTGTTCCAGCGTGGCGTTCAGGGCCAGGATGCGTTCGGCCGCCTGCTTCTGTGGGGTGATGTCACGCACCGTCAGTGATCCGCCGCTCACCTTGCCGGGTGCATCAGAGATGGGCGCCAGCGTGAGGGCCACATCCAGCAAGGTGCCATCTCGGCGCAGGCACACGAAATCGGTCGAGGGCACGCGTTCGCCTTGCATCATCTGGACCAGATGCTGCTCGGCCAGTGGGCGCAGGTACCGGGGCGGCAGCAGCTGCACAAAGGGCTGCCCCAGGGCCTCCTCACGCGAATGTCCCAGCATGCGTGTGGCTGCATCGTTCCATTCGTTGATCAGGCCCTGGGTGTCCACGCCGATCAGTGCATCGTTGGCGCTGGCGGCCATGGCGGCCAGGCGTGCCTGCTGTTCGCCCAGGCGACCGAGCTGGGCCCAGTGGGCAAACAGGGCGTACACCAGACCGGACAGCATGGTGAACAGCAGCGCCGTGACGGCGGCCGGGACATAGGCTGGCGTGAGGCCCAGTTCATGCTCGAACTCGGGGGTGGAGCGGACATCCAGCTGCCACAGACGCCCGAACACTTCCAGTTCTCGGCTGGCCGATAGGCGCTCGTGGCTGTGATCCTGTGCTGCGGCTTCGGCGCGGGTTGACTGGAAGAAGCGCACGGATTCCAGGTCCGAGCGATCTTGCAGCGTCAGCACGTACTGGCGGTCCATGAGCGTGGGATTGCCGATCACTTCGTCGATCAGCAGGGGGGCGTAGGCCCAGCCTTCGATGGCGGCTTCGCGCTCGGCCGTGGTGTGGGGCTGCGTGCCCGGTCGGTACACCGGCAGCATCAGCAGCAGGCCTCTGGAGCGGGCGCCAGAGGCCTGCACCAGGGTGATCGGTGCGCTCATCGTGGGTTGGCCCGTCTGCATGGAGCGCACGGCCGCGGCCTTGCGGATGGGTTCGCTGGCCAGGTCCAGGCCCATGGCCTCGCGGTTGCGGCCCACGGGTTCGACATAGTGGATGATGAACAGATCGCCGTCGTGTGGCTTGAACTGCCGGATGCTGAAATCGGCCGGGCCTTCCTGGCGCGCGGCCTGCAGGAAGGTGTTCACCTGTTCGGGCCGAACCTTGCGGATGTAGCCAAATCCACGGGCGCCTGGGAACTCGCGGTCAATCTCGCGTGAGCGGCTGTAGGCTTCAAAGCGGGAGCGGTTGATGTCGCGCACATCGGCGCCCACCACCACGCCTCGGGTTCCGCGCAGCCCGTACTCGTAGCGCTGCATGCGTGCCGCCACTTCCTGCACCACCTGAGAGGCCAGCGCCTGGAAATGCTCGTGGCGCTTGTGCTCGTTGGCGACCTGTGCGCGCATGCCCACGGCCACGGAGGCGATCAGGCCGACAATCCACACGCCGAGCGCCCAACGCGAGGGGTGGATGCCAGATGTACCAGGAGCGATGGGCATGCGGGTCATGGTGTCGACACGGAAAACATGGGGCCGCGTTGTTGGGTGACGCCCATGAGGTACTGACTGGCCGGGGTGTGTTCGATGGGCCCCAGCGGGTGAGGTGCTGCATGCCGTACCTGGTGGGCGTCATGCATGGCCACGGTCATGAGTCTGCCATGACCTTGCTGCCGCGCCAGTGTGAGGCTGCGCCGGGCCACATCCAGCAGCTGGGTGTGGCTGTTGCCGGTCAGTTCCACCCGTTGGGCCAGGTCGCCCCACAACTCGCTGCCCGCTTGTCTGGCGCTGCCACCTGCGCTGACTGATCGAACGGCCCCCGGATCGGCATCCAGGCCTTTTGGGTTGAGGTGTGCATGCAAATGACGGGCCCGTTCTTGCAGCTCCTGTGAATCGGCGCCGGGCATCAGCCAGGCGAATTCGTCGCCGCCGATGCGGGCCAGCGTGTCGGACGGTTGTTGAGCCTGCCTGAGGGCTTCGGCGGTTTCCAGCAGGCGCCGGTCGCCTTCCTGGTGCCCGAGTTGCCAGTTGTACTTGCGGAACTGGTCCAGATCGATGAGCAGGAGCGACAGCGGGTGGTGCGCCAGTTCGCTGTGTCGCCATTCGTGCCGCAGGATCTGATGGAATGCCTGGGGGCTGTGGAGGGTGGTCAGGGGGTCGACCGTGGCCAGTTGCCGCAGCAGGTCCATCTGGCGTTTGGTGCGCAGGTGATGCGCCACGCGCAGCTGGAAGATCGGCGCGCTGATGGGCTTGGAAATGAAATCTGCCGCGCCGCATTCCAGGGCCCTGACTTCGAAGCTCACATCGGTGTGGGCGGTCACGAAAAGCACCGGGATTTCGCGGGTGTGAGGCAGCTGTTTGAGCCGCTCGCACAGCACGAACCCGCTGCCATCGGGCATTTCGGCATCGAGCAGCAGCAGGTCAGGCGCTTCGCGTTCGATCAGCTGAAAGGCTTCCTCCAAACGGGTCGCGAAGCGCACGTGCCGGTAGCGATGCAGCATCTGGTGCATCAGCCGAATGGCATCCGGGTCGTCATCGACCAGCAGGATGCGGGCTTCCTGTCGCAGTTGCAGTTCTGCATCCGGCGCTTGGCCGGAAGTATGGGCGATCGTCATGCTGCACACCTGGCGTGTGGTGACGGCCCTTCCTGTTCCATCCGGGTTGCATTGCCGTCTCGGTGACAACCCTTGTGCATGTTGACGGATGGCGACGCCTGCGCTTGAGCACCGGGGCGGTCGTGCCACGCACAGTCATGAGGAAGTGCACACAAATGTGGCCGAGAAAGGCCAGCATGGGGCACTTGCCATGATGGCTGTATGAATATACAGTGATTCAATGGACGACACCCCCTGGCCTGATCTGAGGCGGCACGCGGCGCCTTTGAAAGGGCGCGGCACCGCCACACAATGGCCGCACCGCCACCAGTGTGAGCAGCGTGTCCGGGAAGATGCGCCCTGGTCGGACGACGATGAGCCCGGCGCATCTGTGGCGCCCCCCACCGAGGTCCGCCTGGAGCATGCGGTGCAGATCCTCAGCCGCAACGATTCCCCCGACATCCCCTTTCGCTGGTCGATCAATCCGTACAGGGGCTGCGAGCATGGGTGCATCTATTGTTATGCCCGGCCCACGCACAGCCACCTCAACCTGTCGCCCGGGCTGGATTTCGAGACCCGGCTGGTGGCCAAGGCCAACGCCGTCGAACGCCTGAAGCAGGCGCTGAGCCTGCCTCGGCACGATCCCAGTCCCATCCACCTGGGGGCAGCCACCGATGCCTACCAGCCGATCGAACGTGAACACGGGATCACCCGTGGGCTGCTGGAGGTGTTGCTGGCCCACCGGCATGCCTGTTCGGTGGTGACCAAATCGGCCGGCATCCTGCGTGACATCGACCTGCTGGCCGCACTGGCGGCACAGCAACTGGTGTACGTGATGGTCAGCCTCACCACGCTGGACAGCGGGCTGTCGCGCCTGCTCGAACCCCGCGCGGCCGCACCGCAGCGGCGGCTGGAGGTGGTGCGCCGCCTGACGCAGGCGGGCGTGCCCGTGGGGGTGAATGTCGCGCCCATCATTCCCTTTGTGAACGAGCCCGAGATCGAGCGTCTGGTGGCCGAGGCGGCACAGGCCGGCGCGCGCAGCCTCCACTACACCGTGGTGCGCCTGCCCTGGGAGGTGGCGCCCCTGTTCCGACAGTGGCTGTCAGACCATCGGCCCGACCAGGCCGCGCGCGTGATGGCGCGCATTCAGGACATGCATTCCGGCCGAGACTACGACCCCGATTTCGCGGGGCGCATGAAAGGCCGTGGGGTGTGGGCCGACCTGATCCGCCAGCGTGTGCAGCGCGCCCGTATGGCGCACGGCTTGTCAGGGCAGGGGCCTCGGCTGGACACCAGCCTGTTCACACCGACCCCGGGGCAGGGCCAGCTGTTCTGAGCCGAGGGGTGACTCAGTCCCAGTGGTGATGTCGGTGGTGGAAGCGATGATGAAAGCCCCGGTGGTAGGGCCGCTCGTAGGCGGCTGATTCGATGATCACCGGTGGGGGCGCCACCACAACGGGTGCGCGCATCACGACGGGTGGGGCGTCGTGCACCTGCGGGGCGGGTGAATACACCGGGGCAGGGGCGTACACCGGGGCCGCCTGAACCACCGGGCTCACCGACACCTGCACGGGGATGGTGGGGCCGGGTTCTCGGTTCATCTGGGTGCTGTATTGCTGGCCGTTGAGTTCGTAGACGACCTGATACGCCACCACCTGCTGGCTGTAAGCCTGTTGCTGCTCGCAGCGGCGCACGGTGCGGTTGCCCACCGGCCGGCCATCCTGTTCGATGCGATCGCCCAGCACGGCGCCGCCAAAGACACCCAGGCCGGTGGCCAGCGCGTTGCCGGCCCCCTTGCCCACGGCATTGCCAACCACCCCACCAGCGATGGCACCCAGCAGCGCGCCAGCGCCGCTGGCCTGACGCCGCACCGGCTGAAGTTCATCGAAGCACACCTGCTGGGGGGTCGCGACTTGCGCCACCACGGGTGAAGCGGTCACCACGCGAGCCATGACGGTCTGCGTGCTGGTACTCTGGGCGCCGATCACCGTGCCGACCGCCGGGCCGGCCTGGGCGCCAGTGGCCACGAGCAGGGCACCAAGTGCCAATGCCGCCGGGTGGGTGCGTCGAACTTGCATGTGTGTCTCCGTTGGATCGGGCGTGTCTTGTGTGTGCACGCCGCACCCATTCAACGGATCAGGCCCGGTGCCCGATGACCCCGAGGTGTGAAAGTTTGCAAAGCGGGTCGGAGCGCTCAGCCGATGATCTGGATGGATTCGTGCTGCGCAGGAACATCCGCGAACATGCCTTCGGCCGTGCGGTCGCCCTCGTCGGCCGCTGCATCCTTGTCGTCCGGTCCATCGGGGCCTCCCCCCAGACCACCCGATGCCAGCACCGGCAGCGGGTCCATGGTGCGCCAGATCGGGGTGGCCACCAGCAGGCTGGTCAGCAGGGTGCTGGCCCGCGACAGCCAGAAGACGCTGCCCAGACTCAGGGTCAGGCCCCCCATCTGCATCAGGGTGGGCGCGAGGGTTTCCAGCGACATGGGCAGATCAGCGGTCTGTGCCATGGTCACCGGGGCTGCGGGCAGGCTCAGGCGGCGCAGGTCGGTGCTCAGCAGGCCATTGAGCGACACCGCGGGGTTCAGGTCGGGCAGGGTCAGGATGTTCAAGGGCGCCACGGTGACCGTGGCAAGGTCAGTCGTCACGACGGTGTTGACCAGGGCCACTGTGAACGACAGCGACACCGGTTGGGGCACGAAGGTGCCTCCCAGCGTTGGCATCACCACGGTGAGGGGCGCGGCCTCGGGGGTGGCGGCCATGGGTGCCGCAGTGGCGGCGGTGCGGCTGGCCGGTGCGGTGGCACGTGATGTGGTCGGTGCAGGTTCGGGTTCGTTGTTGACGGGTTCAGGAGGGCCGGCCTCGGGGGTAGGGGGGGGCACCACGATGGGCTCAGACATGAGCATGATGGGCTGGGTTGGTGGCGCCACTGGAGCCGGTGTGCCCATGACCCGGATGTCGAACGACAGGGTGGTGCTCGAACCATCGGCGCTCTGCGCCATGACCGTGACCCGCTGCATCGAGGTCGTCTGGCGGTCCAGCAAGGCGGCTTGCTGCAGCGTGATCATGCCGCTCTGGCTGTCAATGGCGAAGGCGCCACTGGGGTTGCTGATCAGGGTGTAGGTCACCACGTTGCCTGTGCTGTCGGCATCCACGGCGCGGGCTGTCACGCCAACGGCGCTGCCATCGGTGGCATCAGGCATCACGACGTTGTCGCCAGCATCCATGTCGCCCACCATCACCACGGCGTTGTCGTTCACATCGGTCAGCTGGATCACGAAGGTGCGCGATTGCACGCTGCCATCGGCACTTTGAGCTTCGATCGTGATGCTGTGGCTGCTCTGTGCTTCCTGGTCGAGGCGGCTGCCGTCGGCCACCGTCACCTGTCCGGTGCTGGCGTCGATCGTGAAGCGGCCGCCGGCGTCGTCGCTGAGGCGGTAGCTGATGGCATTGAGGCTGCCATCGGCATCGAAGGCCGACGCGGTCAATCCCACGACGCTGCCATTGGCCGCGTTTTCGGCCACCTCGTCGGGTTGCGCATCGCTGTCGGTGATGGGGCTCAC
>JBEGRT010000077.1:0-7416 GCA_041180305.1 Pseudomonadota bacterium | reverse complement strand
AGCCCGGCCGGGGCATCGGCCGGCACCCACAGCTCCAGGCAGCGTTCGATCTGCGCCAGGTGCGTGGTGGACCACTCTTGAAACTGCTCGGCGTTCATTCGGCGTCCCATGCCTTGAGTTGCCCGTCTTCCAGCACCTTGACCTGCTGCTCGATGGCCTCCAGGCGCGAACGGCAGAGCTGCAGCAGGCGGGCCCCGCGCTGGTAGTGCACCAGCAGCTGGTCCAGCGGCAGGCTGCCGGCTTCCATGCGGGCGACCAGATCCTCGAGCTCGGCCAGCGCGTCTTCGTAGCGCTCGGGCAGGGGCTCGCCCACAGGGGCATCTGAGGGCACGGCGTCCGGGGCGGGGGCGTTCTTGGGGGCTCGGGCCATAAAAGTTGGCTGGGGTGGCAAGGGTGGCGCAGTGGCAGCGGTTCGTGTCAGCAAGCAAGGCTGAAGGTCGAAGCTGAAGGGCACGCGGCACGCCGCGCTCAGGGCAAACGCGTATTCTATTTCGTCCACCTTGCCACTGCCTCCCATGTTCCCGGGTGGGCTTGCGCAGATGGCCCCTTGGCTCAGGGGCCTGAAGGGTGCAAAAAAATCCCCCTCGGGTAGAATGTCGGGTTTTCCTTCATCCGGGCCCGCCCGGTGAGGGTCATGCCTTCTGACGTCGGTTCGTGAGCCGTGCCCCGCGCGCCACACCCACGTTCTCCGGGATGCGGCCTTGCGCCCGCCCGGCACCGAAGGATCCGTCACATGGCTTTTTGGAGACCCTGGGGATCATGTCCGACCTGAGTCATGCGCTCTCTTCGCTGCAACGCAGCCGTACGCAACTGCCCGTGTCCGCCTATTTCGACGAGACACTCCACCGAGCGGAGCTTGAACGCATCTTTCAGTCCGGACCTCGCTACCTCGGCCATGCCCTGAGCGTGCCCGAGGTTGGCGACCACTACGCCCTGCCCCAGGAAGGCGAAGGCCGCGCCCTGGTGCGATCGCACAAGGGCATCGAGCTGATCTCCAATGTGTGCCGCCACCGCCAGGCCGTGATGCTCAAGGGTCGCGGCACCAGTCGGCAGGCCAACATCGTGTGCCCGCTGCACCGCTGGACCTACAACCTGCAGGGCGAACTGATCGGCGCCCCGCACTTCGACCACGACCCCTGCCTGAACCTGAACAACTACAAGGTTCAGAACTGGAACGGCCTGCTGTTCGAAGACAACGGCCGCGACATCGCCGCCGACCTGGCCGGGCTGGAACACCGCTTCGCCCCGGGCGGTGACCTGGATTTTTCAGGTTACGTGCTCGACAAGGTGCAGCTGCACGAGTGCCACTACAACTGGAAGACCTTCATCGAGGTGTACCTCGAGGACTACCACGTGGGCCCCTTCCACCCGGGCCTGGGCAACTTCGTGACCTGCGACGACCTGCGCTGGGACATGGCCCGCGAGTACTCGATCCAGACCGTGGGCGTGGCCAAGAGCTTCGACAAGCCGGGCTCGGACACCTACAAGGCCTGGCACGACGTGGTCATGCGATACCGCGACGGCCACAAGCCCACCCAGGGCGCCGTGTGGCTGACGTACTACCCCACGCTGATGGTCGAGTGGTACCCACATGTGCTGGTGGTGTCGAACCTGTACCCCCAAGGGCCGAACAAGACCCTGAACGTGGTCGAGTTCTACTACCCCGAAGAAATCGCGGCCTTCGAGCGCGAGTTTGTGGAAGCCCAGCAGGCCGCCTACATGGAAACCTGCGTGGAAGACGACGAGATCGCCGAGCGCATGGATGCCGGCCGCAAGGCCCTGATGCTGCGCGGTGACAACGAAGTGGGCCCCTACCAGAGCCCCATGGAAGACGGCATGCAGCACTTCCACGAGTGGTACCGCCGCCAGATGCTGGGCAGCCCGGTGGCCGCAGGCCTGGGCGAGTGAACGCCCCTGCCCAGGCGAGCGGCCGCCTGTCGGCCGCCTGGCTGATGGTGGGTGCCACCCTGCTGTTCGCCTTCATGGGCGTGTGCGTCAAGAAAGCCTCGGCCGAGGTCACCACGGCCGAGGTTGTTTTTTTCCGGGGCCTGGTGGGCGCCGTCATCGTGGGCGTGCTGGCCGCCTGGCAAGGCATCGGCTTTCGCACCCGGGTGCCCGGCAAACACGTGGTGCGCGGCCTGGCCGGTGTCACGGCCCTGAGCCTGTGGTTCTACGCCATCGGCCACCTGCCCCTGGCCACCGCGGTCACACTGAACTACATGTCGTCGGTGTGGATGGCGGTCCTCCTCATGGGCCGCCAGCTCTGGCGGCAATGGCGCGCCCTGCCCCACCGCCGCATCGAACCAGCCCTGCTGGGCGCCGTGCTGCTGGGTTTTGTGGGCGTGGTGCTGGTGCTTCGCCCCACCCTCGAGCGCGACCAGTGGCTGGAAGCCCTCACGGGCGTGGGCTCCGGCATGCTGGCCGCCTGGGCCTACCTGGCCGTGGCCGAACTGGGCCGCGAGGGCGAGCCCGAACAGCGCGTGGTGTTCTATTTCTCGGTGTTCGGCACCTTCGCCGGGCTGGCCATCATGGGCGCCATGCACCTCGGCGCAGGCCAGCCCTGGGTGGCCCCTTCCAGCGCAGGCTGGGCCTGGCTGCTGGGCATCGGGGTGTTTGCCTCAGTGGCCCAGCTGGCCATGACCCGCGCCTACGCCCAGGGTGAAGCCCTGGCCATGGCCAGCCTGCAGTACCTGGGCATCGTGCATGCCTACTGGCTGGGCGTGTGGGTGTTCGACGAGCCACTGAAGTGGCTGTCGGTGCTGGGCGCCGCACTCATCGTGGCCTCGGGCATTGCGGCCAACCGGCTCAATGGCCGCCTGAAAGACTGATCACCCGGCTCAGTGGCGGTGCTCTTGGGCGGCTTCGCCGTGCACGGCCTCATCCGCATGGGCCGCGCCATGGTCGTGGTCGTGGTCCACATGCCCCACGATCAGGGCGATGAAGCCCAGGCCCGCACCCAGCCAGAAGATCTGGGCCACGGTGTCGCGCCAGTTCAGGCGCTTTTGCAGCTGCGGGATCAGGTCGGCCACGGCCACATAGATGAAGCTGGAAGCTGCCACCACCATCAGGTAGGGCAGGTATTCCTGCCAGGGCCCGATCAGCACGTAGCCCAGCACACCGCCCACCACGGCCGCAAAGCCCGAGATGGCGTTGTACAGCAGTGCCCGCCCTTTGCTGAAGCCGGCATTGATCAGCACGATGTAGTCGCCCACTTCCTGCGGGATCTCGTGCGCGATGATGGCCATGGCCGTGAGCGCGCCCACATGCGCATCGGCCATGAAGGCCGCCGCGATGATGATGCCGTCGCAAAAGTTGTGGATGCTGTCGCCCACCAGCACGCTCAAGCCCCCACGGCCGGCCTGCTCGGCATCGAAGCCGTGGTGGTGGTCGTGGTGGTCGTGTTCGTGGTGATGCCCGTGGCGGTACAGCTCGGCCTTCTCCAGCAGGAAGAAGAACATGAGCCCGCCCAGCAAGGTCAGGAACAGGTGTTCGGGCGCCACGGCACTGTGGAAGGCCTCAGGCAGCACGTGCAACAGCGCCGTGCCCAGCAGCACCCCTGTCGACAGGCTGACCAGGTGTTTGACGATCAGTGACAGCAGCGGCGCAGACAAGGCGGCCGCCAGCACCACCGAGACCACGCCACCGAGGAAGGTCGCCAGGAGGATGTAAGCAAGCGTCATGGGTCGATCTTAGCAATCCTGTCAAGCATCCATGGCATGCTTGCAGCTTGCGTGCCCATGCGCCCCGCTGCTTCATGACCCCAAACACCCTCAAACGTCCACAACGCCCGGACCTGCTGGCCTCCATCGACATGGGCTCCAACAGCTTCCGGCTCGAAATTGCCGAGATCAGCCACGGGCGGTACAAACGGCTCGACTACATCAAGCAAACGGTGCGCCTGGGTGCTGGCCTTGATGCGCAGGGCATGCTGACCGAAGAGGCCACGCAACGCGGCCTGAGCTGCCTGGCCACCTTCTCCCGCCGGCTGGAAGGTTTCGAGGCGCACCAGGTGCGCGCCGTGGCCACTCAAACCCTGCGCGAAGCGCGCAACCGCGATGCATTCCTGGCCCGCGGCATCGAAGCGCTGGGCTTTCCCATCGAAGTGATTTCCGGGCGCGAAGAAGCCCGCCTGATCTACCAGGGCGTGTCACGCCTGCAGCCCAGCGAAGTGCCTCGCCTGGTGGTCGACATCGGCGGGCGTTCCACCGAGATGATCCTGGGCAAGGGCCGCGTGCCCCTGACCACCGAATCGTTCGGCATTGGCAGCGTGAGCCTGTCGATGCGGCATTTTGGCGATGGCCACTTCACGGCCGAAGGCTTCCGCGCGGCGCAGGTGCAAGCGGGCGCCGAGCTCGAAGAAGCCCTGCAACCCTTTGCGCGCCACCATTGGCGCGAGGCGCTGGGTTCGTCGGGCACCGTGGGCGCCATCTCGCAGATCCTGGCGGCCAGCGGCATCACCGATGGCAGCATCACGCCCGACGCCCTGCGCTGGTGCATCGAGCAATGCCTGAAGGCCGGCCACATCGACGCCCTGAACCTGCCCGGACTCAAACCCGAACGCAAGGCGGTGCTGGGCGGTGGCCTGAGCATCCTGTACACGCTGGCCGTGCACTTCGGCATCGAAGTGATGCGACCGGCCAAGGGTGCGCTGCGCCAGGGCGTGATCTTCGATCTGGAAGAGCGGCTGGAAGCGGCCCGCAACCAGCAGCAGATCGACCCGCGTGAGCTGTCGGTGCGCGAGCTGCAGCAACGCTTCCGGGTCGATGGCGTGCAGGCCCAGCGCGTGCGCGACCAGGCCACCACGCTGTGGCGCCATCTGCAGGGGGTGAAGGGTGCGCGCACCCCTGCCGCTCTGCGGGAATCTCAACAGGCCCTGGCCTGGGCGGGCGCCCTGCACGAGATCGGCATGATGGTCTCGCACCACGACCACCACCGCCACAGCGCCTACCTGCTGGGCCATGTCGATGCCGCCGGCTTCTCGCAATCCCAGCTGCGGCACCTGGCCGATCTGGTGCTGGGCCAGCGGGGGGACCTGGCCAAGGTGGCCCACCACCGGCACCACGCCGACGTGATGGACCAGGTGCTGTGCCTGCGTCTGGCGGCCATCCTGCACCATGCGCGCATGGAACTGCCCGAGGGCGTGGCCCGGCTCAAGCGCCACCCGCAAGCGGCCGAGCTCAAGCTTCGGCGGCAATGGGCACAGGGCCAGTTGCGCACCCTGCACCTGCTGGAAGAAGAATGCGGGCGCTGGGACGACAAGGGCGACCGCGCACTGCGCATCACCCTCGATTGAGCCTCAAGGCCCTGGCACGTGCAGGGCCTGTGGTGTCAGCGCAAGCCCAGGGCCTTGCGGTACACCTTGCCCCACACCGGGTGGCCGGCTTCCGACTTGCTCAGCACAAAGCCTGGATCGGCCTGCAGCGCTTGTTGAAAGGCCGAGGCGCACAGGGCCTCACGGCGGCTGGTGCAGTAGATGAAGGCCAGGTGCTTGTGGGCCGATGCGCGGTCCGGCCCCACATTGAGCCCCAGGCTCAGGGCCTGCTTGAATTTCGCCTCGGCATCTTTGTAATCGGCATTGCGGTAGGCCTGGATGCCCAGGGCCAGACTGGCTTCGCCCGGCGCGGCCATGCGCTCCGGCGGCGCTTCGACCACGGGCTGCGCGGAAGGCGGCGGCGGTGGGGTCTGGCACGCCGTGAGCGTGGCCACCACAATGCCAGCCAAGGCCGCGACCCGCATGGCCTCAGAACGCATGGCGCACCGTCACGGTCTGCCCCGAGCGCACCTGGATGGTTTCCACATGAGGCTCGGCCCCTTCATTGCGCACCGTGATCACGTGCTTGCCGGGCGACAGGCGCAACTGGGTCAGGGGTGGCGCCACGCCCGCCACGCGCCCGTCGACCACGACCTGCCCCCAGGGGCTGATGGCCAGGCGCACCACACCGGGTGCAGGGGGCGGCGCAGGCACGGGCGCGGCAGCCGCTGGCGCCTGCACGACCGGAGATGCGGCCAGCGCCACAGTGACCGGCGCCGCAGAGGCCGCATCAGCCTGCACCGATGGCACGGACACAGAGGGAACCGGCGCGGGCACCGCCGAGGCCTCCACCGCGGGCGATGCCGCAGCCAAAGGGGCCACAGCAACAGCCGGCACCTTCACGGGCACTTGCAGATGGGGCTGAGCCTCAGGCCGCGCAGAGGGTGCAGCCGCCACCGGCGTGGCAGCGCCCTCAGCCCGGTGCCAGGCCAACCAGGCACCAGCAAGCAAAAGGCTGGCGCTCGCTGCGCCCGCCGCCGCCACGGCCCCCAGGGCCCATTGCCGCCCCCGCCGTGCGCGAGCTCTGGAAGCGGACGCTGGCGCAAGGCCTGCCACATCCGGCGCACGGTCTCCTGAACGAGCTGTCTGGCCCGCTGCATCAGCCCGCATCTGGCGCTGCCCCTCCAGCCACTCGCGCAACTCCTGCGACAGCAGCCGTGCCGACCGCGTGCGGTGCACCAGCTCCGGGGCCATGGCGCGCATGGCGATGTCCGACAAGGCCTTGGGCACCCCGGTGTGCACCTCGTGGGGCGAACGCACCTGGGCCTGCAACACCGCGTGGTGGATGTCCTCGACCGAGCCACCGCCAAACGCACGACGCCCCGTCAGCAGCTCGTACAGGATCACGCCCAGTGCATAGACATCGGCTCGGCGGTCGACCGGCTCGCGGCGGATCTGCTCAGGGGCCATGTAGTAGGGCGATCCGCCCACCACCTCGCCAAACCGGCTGAGGCCATCGTTGGGGCCTTCGTGGCCGGCCTGGCGAATGCGCGCGATGCCGAAATCCAGCACCCGCGGCTGCGTGCGTCCCACCATGAAGATGTTGGCCGGCTTCAGGTCTCGGTGGATCACGCCCTTGTGGTGCGCATAGGAAATGGCGTCGGCCACCCGCCGCACGATCAGAGCCGCTTGCTCCACGGTGGGCCGCCAGCCCATGGCCAGCAGCTGGCGCAAGTCCTTGCCGCGCAACAGCTCCATCGCGATGTAGGCCCCATTGCCGCCAGCCCCGGCGTCGTACACCGTGACGATGTACGGGTGGCTCAAGCTGCCCGCCGCACGGGCCTCGTTGGTGAACAGGGCATTGAACTGCTCACGCTCGGCCTCGGGCAGGTCCACCTGCAAGGTCTTGATCGCGATGAGCCGCGACAGCAGGGGGTCATGGGCCACATGCACCATGCCCAACCCGCCCTGCCCAATCAGGCGTTTGAGGGCATAGCGCCCCACATGGCCCACCGTGGGCAGCTGGTCGATGGGCGTGTCGTCGGCCACCAGCGGGTCGAGCGGCAAAGGCCGCGTCGACACCACCGTGCTGGCATCGTCCAGGTCCAGCTCGGGTGATTCATGCGCTTCATCCAGCGCGGGCTGCTGTTTGTCGGGCACCATCC
>JBEGRT010000076.1:0-6809 GCA_041180305.1 Pseudomonadota bacterium | reverse complement strand
GGGCTGCTACCTGTCCCACTTGCACAACCAGAAGGCCGACTTGAGTTCCGGGCGAGTGCCCGACGAAAACTTTGCCCGCGAGGTGCTCCAGCTCTTCTCCATCGGCCTGGTACAACTCAGGTCAGACGGCACCCCCACCCGGCCAGAGGCCCCGCAGGAAACCTACGATGCAGCCGACATCGCGGCACTGGCGCGCGCATTCACGGGCTTCAGCTGGGACTGCCCTGAGCGACGGACACAGGAGGAAGGGTGTTTTCTGTACTGGGGCACCACCGGTCGCCCTGGGTACACCGACCCCTGGACTGTCCCCATGGTGGCCTATCCCGCTTATCACGACACGGCACCCAAGACCTTCCTGGGACAGACCGTTCCAGGGCGCACGGACCCGATGGAAACGCTGAGGCTCACCCTCGATGTGATTGCCCGCCACCGCAACGTCGCACCATTCATCAGCCAGCAACTCATCCAGCGACTGGTCACCAGCAACCCGGCGCCCGATTACGTCGCACGGGTCGCTGCAGTGTTCACGTCTTCGGGGGGTGATCTGGGCCAGACAGTCAAGGCCATCCTGCTGGATCCGAAGGCACGCCTGCCTGAGTTCACACAAGATGCAAGCCACGGCAAGGCACGTGAGCCGGTGCTGGTCATGGCCGCGATGCTGCGCGCATTCGAAGCCCAGTCAGACAGTGGACGCTACCTCATCTTGCCGACCGATGACGCCACACAGGGTTTGAATCAGAGCCCGATGATGGCCCCATCGGTCTTCAACTTCTACCGCCCGGGCTATGTCCCCCCCGAGCACGGATCTCAAGGCCTGAAGGCGCCTGAACTGCAGATCGCTCATGAAACCAGTCTGCCCGGCCTGGCAAACCTGCTGCGCAACACCATCTGGCACGGGCTCGGGAGGCAGGGCTACAACGATCAGGCCACACGCCCCGACGTGCAGCTCGCATTCAACACGGCTGGCAATGACCCGCTGCTGGCCATGGCTGACGAGCCCGATCGCCTGATCAGGGCTCTCCATGCTCGCCTTTCCTACCGACTCAGCGAAGCCACGCGCGCTGACATTGTCGAGGCGGTTCGGTCCATCGATTACCGTCCCGCCAGCAACCCCACGAGCGTCCAGATCAACGACACCCGACGTGTGCGTCTCTGGGCCGCCCTCACCCTGGCAGTGGTTTCGCCTGACTTCATGGTGCAGCAATGAACAAACCCATCATGCATCCCACCCTGACCAGCCGCCGAGAATGGTTGCGGCAGTTGTCCGCTCTGTCAGGTCTGGGCGTGGCGGCACCGTTTGCGCTGAACCTGGCGGCCATGGGCGAAGCCGCGGCGCAAAACGCGACCGACTACAAAGCGCTCGTGTGCATCTTCCTGCAAGGCGGCAACGACGCCTTCAACACCGTGCTGGCCACCGACACCCGCTCTTGGAACGCCTACACACGGGCCCGCCAGCAGCAACCCGAGAGCCTGGTACTGCCTCGGGACCAGATCCTCTCGCTGAACCCTGCACGCAACCAGGGGCGCAGCTTCGCCTTGCACCCGAACCTGACCGAGGTGCAAAAGCTGTTCAATGAACACAAGCGGCTGGCCATCCTGGCCAACGTCGGCACCCTGATCGAACCTGTGCCCACAAAGGGCGACTACGAGCGCAAGACGCGCAAGCTGCCCAGCAAGCTGTTCTCGCACAACGACCAGCAAGCCACCTGGAACGCCCTGGGCCCTGAAGGCACTGCGCGCGGTTGGGGCGGCCGCATGGCCGACATGGTGGCCAGCGGCAACGGACGCAGCCTGTTCACGGCCATTTCCATGTCGGGCAACTCGGTCTGGCTGTCGGGGCAAGATGTCCGTCAGTACCACATGGGCCCTGATGGCCCGATCACCTATGGCTTCCAGCGCACTGCACAGAACACCAAGGTGCTCTACGGTTCGCAGCAAGTGGCAGCCGCCATGGACCGTATCGTGCGCAGCAGCCGCACGGGCTCGGTGTTCGCCAGAGATCTGGCCGACATCGGCGGGCGCAGCATGGATGCCGAGCAACTGCTGAACCAGGCCCTGCCATCGGTGGAGCACAGCGATTTCGGCGTCAGCGACGACATGAAGTACTGGTCGCCCGCACTCAGGGCCATCGCCACGAACCCCCTGGCCCAGCAGCTGCGCATGGTCGCCCGCACGATCGGCGCCCGGCAGGCCCTGGGCATGACCCGTCAGGTTTTCTTCATCAACCTGTACAACTTCGACACGCACGACCAGCAGTTGCGCAACCACGGCGAAATGATGGCGCGCCTGAACCACGCGCTGCGCTACTTCGATGACACCCTGGGCCGCATGAAGCTGCTGGACCGCGTCACCACATTCACGGCGTCCGACTTCGGCCGCACATTCACCAGCAATGGAGACGGCACCGACCATGGCTGGGGAGCGCACCACTTCATCATGGGCGGCGCCGTGCAGGGGGGTGACATCCACGGCACATTCCCCGATCTGGGCCTGAAAAACGCAGACAACAACGGATTCAACAGCGAAGACCAACTGCACAATGGGGTGCTGTTGCCCCGTGTTTCGGTGGAGCAATATGGCGCCACGCTCGCAAGATGGTTCGACACGCGCATCAACCTCCAGGACGTCTTCCCGAATCTGAGCAACTTCTCGGATCGCGCCAATCTGGGCTTCATGAAAGCCTGATGCGAGGCAGGCTGCGCCGCCTCATGGTCTGGCTGCTCGGCAGCCTGATTGTGTTGATGTGCACAGGGCCTGCAGCCGAAACACTTCCTTCTGCCCCACAACCGAGGCCCGCGTCACAGTTTCTGACTCAAGCCACCTTTGGCCCCACGCCCGAAGAGATCGAGCGGGTCGAGGCCATCGGCACCGAGGCCTGGATCGACGAGCAACTGAAGCTGCCCCTGCCACCCAGCCACCTTCAATGGCGCCAGGCCCGAGGAGAAAGCCATCACATCCTGCATGGCTTCTGGCAGATGGCATTGTCGGAGCCCGGTCAGTTGCGGCTGCGGGTGTCCTACGCCTTGTCTCAGATCCTGGTGGTCTCCGCTGCCGATGGCTGCGGCATGGATCTGCATGAGGGCATGGCGTCCTACATGGACCTGCTCAACACGCACGCATTCGGGCATTACCGCGACCTCCTCCACGCCGTCGCCACCCACCCTGTGATGGGCTGCTTCCTGTCCCACTTGAGAAATCGCAAGGAAGACCCGGAGAGCGGACGTGTGCCTGACGAGAACTTCGCGCGCGAGATCATGCAACTGTTCACCATCGGGCTGCACCAGCTCAACCCCGATGGCACGCTCCAGCGCGACGCGCGAGGCCAACCCATCGAAACCTACGGACCAGAAGATGTGGCCGGTCTGGCGAAGGTGTTCACTGGCTGGAGTTGGGACTGCCCAGCCTACCCCTCAGAGGAATGCTTTCAGTACTGGGGCACGACCCGCCGTCCGGGTCCCGACCCCTGGGCGCGCCCGATGCGCCCCTACCTGCAGTTCCACTCGACCGAGGAAAAACGCTTCCTCGGCCGAGTGATCGCCCGCCAATGGACCCCGGATCCGCAAGGGGACCTCGACGTTGCCATCGACACCCTGGTCAAGCACCCGAACACCGCGCCTTTTGTCAGCAAGCTGCTGATCCAACGCATGATCACCAGCAACCCGAGCCCGGCATATGTCGAGCGCGTGGCTCGCGTGTTTGCCCAGACCCAGGGCCACCTGGGCGCCACCGTGCGCCAGATGCTGCTGGACCCTGAAGCCCGCAACGCGCCGGACAACAGCACACCTGGAGCCATCACCGAGCGCAAGGTCAGAGAGCCGGTGCTGCGGCTGAGCTCGCTGCTGAGGGCATTCCATGCTCAGTCGACCTCAGGCCGATGGATGATCGGCAACACCCGGGACGCATCCAGCGGCCTGAACCAGGCCCCCTTTCAGGCCCCGTCGGTCTTCAACTTCTATCGCCCTGGGTACCGACCGAACGGGTCGGCGACAGCCCAGCTTGACATGGTGGCCCCTGAACTGCAGATCGCTGACGAAACGAGCATGGCGGGCCAGGCCAGATTCTTCGAAACCCTGATCTGGGCCGGCATCGGGGAACACGTGGCTCAACCACCTGGCCGCCTGCACCCGGCCGATGTGAAGCTGGACTACCAGCGCGACCCCCAAGCCACGGTTCTGGAAGCAGCCCGTGATGTAGGCAGCCTGGTGGAGCTGATCAACCAGCGACTGTTGCAGGCGCGCATGCCACCCGGGCTTCGACACACGATCGAGCAGGCTGTGACTGCAGCGGCACCGACCGCCCAGGATCCCAATGATCGACTACGGCGCGTGTGGACAGCCCTCTTGCTCACGGTCATGAGCCCCGAATTCATGGTGGAGCCCTGAAGCGGCAGGGCGGCCATAATGCCCCCACCCTGCACTCCACCATTCCGATGTCCATTCGTCAACGCATCTCACAAGCCCTGGCGGCCAACGCCCTGGGGCAAGGCGTGACCATCGGGTCGCAACTGCTGCTCACCCCGTTGTTCTTTCAGACCTGGGGCAGTGCACGTTACGGCGAATGGCTGATGCTCTCAAGCCTCCCGGCGTATCTGAACATGGCCGACCTGGGCATTGGTTCAGCCGCGTCGAACGAGATGACCATGCAGGCCGCTGCCGGTCAGCGTCGCCAGGCCCAGCAAACCTTCCTGGGCGCGTGGCGCGTGCTGTGGTGGGCCTCAGCCCTCGTTCTGACCATTGGCGTGGGCCTGGCGGCATGGTTCGGATGGTTGCAAGCAGAAAGCCCCGACCGTCAGATCCATGCGCACGATGCAGCATGGGTGTTGCTGGGGCTGACCCTGTCCGTCATCGTCGGGCTGATGAACGGCATCGTATTCGCCGGCTACCGCTGTGCCGACCGCAACGCCCTGGGCCTGATGCTTGGCAACGTCACCCGGCTGGCCGAGGCACTGGTGATGGGCGCCTTGTTATGGGCGGGCCTTGGGCCAGTGGCCCTGGCCTGGGGGGCGCTGATGGTCAAGGTGGTGATGCTGTTGGGCCAATATCTGGGGCTGCAGCGCGTGGCCCCCTGGCTGTTCACCCCAGGGGTCAAGGCTGACGCTCATCTCGTCAGGCGACTGATCATGCCCTCCATCGGATTCCTGGCCCTGCCCATGGGCCACGCGCTGGCCATCCAGGGCCCGGTACTGGTCATTGGGGCTGTCCTGGGCCCTTCTGCTGCTGCAGTGTTTTCCGCACTGCGCACTCTGGCCCGGTTACCAGTCCAGATGACCAACGTCTTCAACAATGCTGTGTGGCCGGAAATGTCTCGCGCGCATGGGAGTGGCGACGCGCCGCTGCTACGCAGCCTGCACCGGGGCACCTGGGGCAGCAGCCTGGTCCTGACCGTCATTGCCGGCGTGGGACTGGTCACCGTGGGCCCCTGGATGGCCCATGCCTGGCTGGGCAAGGACGTCGTGCAGGACCCGAAGCTTCTGGCTGCTCTGGTCGGCATCACCACGATCACGGCCATCTGGTCAGCCAGCTACATTGTCCTGGCCGCGATCAATCAGCACGCCCGCATGGGGCTGGGTTATGTGCTGATCAACCTCTGTGTGCTCGGCGCCATGTGGTTGCTTGGGCTGGGCGCAGGATGGCCGGGCGTGCTGTGGCCGCTGGTGCTCGGCGAACTGGCCATGCTGGCCTGGGTCATGCCCCAGACCATGTCACACACACAGGACCAACTGCTGGCTTTCCTGCGTGGAGCCACCATCGAGGGGTGGCAACGGCTGCTTCAGGGCGCGCGCTCCACCTGATCACTCATCTTTCGGAGCCCGATACGGCGGGCGGGATGACCGGCGTACACGCTCCAAGGCTCATCCAGCGAACGTGTGACCAGGGACCGCGCGCCAACGACGCATCCGTCCGCGATCTCGACGCCAGGACACACGAAAGTCTGTGCAGCGACCCAACATTCACTGCCGATCGTGATGGGCGCATGGATCAGTGGCATGTGCGGCTGGCGGAAATCATGACTGCCCGTGCAAAGGGTGCAATCCTGAGAAACCACCGACATGCGCCGCACCGTGATGGGTGAAAAGTTGTAGAGATCGACGTTACGCCCGATGGCGACATGGTCTTCCAGAGTCAGCTGCCAGGGCATCAGCACCTTGACACCGGGCATGACAAGACAGTGCGCGCCGATGCGCGCCCCCATGGCGCGCAGTGCCCAGATGCGAACAAAACTCAATGGCTTGGGCCACCAGCGCACCAGATGTTCCAGCACACCAGTCCAGATGACACGGCGGATGAGGATGGACACAGGCCAATGTGTCTTGCTTTGGCTGAGATCGACGACACCCATGCCCGATTGTCACTGAAGCTGCCCAGCATGGCCGGGCAGACACCGATCACTTGTTGAGGTTGGCAACGTCGCGCTGCGGCGGCGGAAAGACAGATGCCAGGTCCAGACGTTCGATCACAGACGGCTGATCCACCAACACCGGCTGGTTGGTCAGACGCCCTGCGCGCATGCAGAAACTGGACAGGATGCCGTTGATGGACAGGCGCTGCTCGGCGTAACGCCTCGCCTTCCGCCCGAGTTCACTCCGATCGTTGGGGGCATCGGTCAGTTGCACGATGGCCGAAGCCAGAGCCATGGCATTGCCAGGCTGTGTGACAAGACCACAGCGAGAAACCACGCGGCCCAATTCGGAATCGGGGCTGCAGGTGGCGATCACGGGACGGCCGCTGGACAGCATGCCGTTGATCTTGGAAGGCAACACCAGATCTTCTGCCTCACCACTCTGAGGCAGAAGGTGCACATCGGCCATA
>JBEGRT010000075.1:0-4316 GCA_041180305.1 Pseudomonadota bacterium | reverse complement strand
GGCGTCATAGCCGGCGTACAGGGTCTGGCCTTGCAGGGTCTTGAACTGCACCGGGGTCAGTGGCTTGCGGGGGTCGGCGTGGCCGGTGGTCACGTGGTAGGTCAGCACCGAGGTCAGCAGGCCGGTGTCGCTGCCGATGAGGCTGAGCAGGGGGGCGGGCACCTTGGCAAAGGCTGCGTTGGTGGGCGCGAACACGGTGAAGGGGCCCGGGCCGGACAGCGGGCCGACCAGGTTGGCGGCCACGACGAGGTTGGTCAGGGTGCTCAGTTCAGGCGTGGCGATGGCGGCTTCCACCAGGGTGCCAGGGAACTGAACCAGTTCGGTCGAACGGCATTGCACGTAGTTCTTCAGGTTCACCTGAGCCTGTGCGGCCCCAACGGCGCCCAGGAACGAGAGGCTGGCCACGGCCAGGGCAGAGAGGGTCTTGCGCATGGTCTTTCTCCTAAGTTGCACTTTTACGTCCAGAAAAATACTGAACGGTATTTATTGTGCCCAAGGAGTTTTTGCGCGTGAATCCGTCACGCATCCTGTGTCCATGGGGGGTGCTGCCAGACGGGCTGGTCAGGCCTTGATCAGCTGTTTGACAGCGCGGGTGTCAGCTCGACCGGCACCCAGCCGCGCACGCTGTTGAGCAGTGCCAGCCCCTGCGCCTGGCCCAGCAGCGACAGGGGCAGCACACGCTCCTGCAGGGTGCCGTCTGCCAGCAGCGCCTCGCGCATGACACCCGGCAGAAGGCCACAGCGGGTGGGCGGTGTGTACCACTGGCCCTCGAGCTGGAGGGCCAGGTTGCCGATGGTGAATTCGGTGAGTTCGCCCGCCGCGTTGAACAGCAGGGTGTCGAACACGCCGGCATCGGGCTTGAAGGCCTCGTAGTGAGGGCGCCAGGTGGTCTTGTGCCAGACGAAGTCGTCGGCCTCGGGCATGGCCTGGGTGGCCAGGGCCACCGGGCGTGGTGCGTTGGTTGCTGGCCCGGCGGGCAGGGGCGCGGCTTCGGCCTGCACCTGGCCCTGGGGCCCCACCCGCAGCCTGACCTTGAACAGGCCGGTGGGGTGTTGCTGCGCCAGAGCGGTCAGCGCTGCTTGCACGGCGTGGGTGTCGAGCCGGTATCCGAAGTGGTTGGCTGCGCGGTGCAGGCGGGCCAGGTGCAAGGGCAGCCGCGACAGCTGCCCTTCGTGCAACCGCAAGGATTCCAGCAGTTCGAACGGCGCCACGGCACGCTGCAGGAAGCGCTGCTTGTGCTGCCATTCCTGCCATTCGGCCGCGGGCGTGGCGTCCAGGGTGATGCCGCTGCCGATGCCGCAGTGGGCGGCCCACGGGGCATCGGGCGGCGGTGTGTGCACGGCCACCGTGCGGATGGGCACGTTGAAGGTGACATGACCGCCCGGGCGCATCAGGCCCACCGCGCCGCAGTACACATGGCGGGGCGCCTTTTCCAGCCGGGCGATGTGGTGCATGGCCTGCCGCTTGGGCGCGCCGGTGACCGAGCCGCAGGGGAACAGGGCGCCCATGACCGCGCTGAGCGTGGTGCCGGGGCGGGTGCGTGCCTGCACGGTCGAGGTCATCTGCCACACGGTGGGCAGGGCCTGCACATCGAACAGAGAGGGCACCTTCACGCTGCCCACTTCAGCCACCTTGGCCACGTCATTGCGCAGCAGGTCGACGATCATCAGGTTTTCGGCGCGTTCCTTGTCGCTGGTGCTCAGGTGTTGCGCCTGGGCCTGGTCGGCCACCAGGTCGGACAGCCGGGGCGCCGTGCCCTTCATGGGGCGGGTGGTCAGCACGCCGCCCTGGGTGGGGCCGGTCCAGTCGAAAAACAGTTCGGGCGAGACGCTGAGCACCGCGCCGGGCCCCCGGGTGGCGGCGCGGGCATCCAGGAAGGCGGTGTAGCCCAGGGGCTGACTGCGCTGCAGCGCTTCGAAGCACGCCAGCAGTCCCTCGGTGGTGGGCGGGATGGCAGGGTCCGCCGTGGCCGACATGGGGGCCTTCAGGCGCATCGTCAGGTTGATTTGATAGACCTCGCCCTGGCGGATCAGCTCACGCACCTGTTCGATCTGCCGATGGGCCTGGTCGGCGGACGTGTCGGACGCCCAGGGGCCCAGGTGCCAGGGGGCTGTCGAAGCGCCTGACGTCGTGTCATCGGCACCCGCGGGTGTGTCGCTTGGCAGCAGCTCGACCTGGTCGCCCGTGTAGAGCGCCCAGACGGCGTAGGGCGCCCCCGGCGGCAAGGCCTTGACGGGCAGGCTGGGGTCGAAGGCCGGTGCGGCTTCATAAGCCAGCCAGCCCACGGCCCAGTGACTGGCGTCGTGGTTGCCGTGCTGGTCGGCACCCTGGCAGGTCCAGGCGTGCACGTCGTCCAGCAGGCGCTGCACTTGGGCCGGGTCATGCGCCACCAGCCAGCGGTGGGGCCGATGGGCCCGCAGCCGCAGGCGTTGGCTGGCATCGGCCAGGTCGGCCGGGAAGTCGATCAGGGCCGTGGGGGTGGGCCGTGCTGCGTTCATTCAGTGGCGGTGGCGCGGGGGCAGTTCCGAACGCTGCAGGTTCAGCGGCGCGGGGCTTTGCTCAGGGCGCCCGCCAGGGCCACCAGGCCGATCAGGGCGAACAGGGCCATGGCCCACATGGCATAGGGCACGCCCAGCAGATCGACCGCGGCATCGGCGCAGCTGGCACGCACTTCGAACACCTCGGGCAGGCGGGTGTCGGCCCCGAAAAAGCTGATGACCTTGTCGGCAAAGGTGAGGGCGCACGACTGGCTTTTCGCAGCCACGAAGTGCTGCCACACAGCCGCGGCCACGCCCGAGCCGGCCAGGCCCAGAACCGGCAGCGACACCACGCGGCGCAGGCCGCCCGAGGGTTGCAGTGCGCTGAGCAGCGCCAGGGCCCCGATGGCCAGGAACAAGATGCGCTGCAGGATGCACCAGGGGCAGGGCTGCATGCCCCAGTGGTGCTGGCTGAACAGCGCAAAGCCCACCGCAGCGAAGCTGCCCAGGCCGATCAGCATTTGTGACGTGCGCGTGGGAAATGCCATGGCCTGCGCCTCACTGCACTTCGGCGATCAGCTCGATTTCCACGCAGGAACCCAGAGGGATCTGCGCCACGCCAAAGGCGCTGCGGGCATGGCGGCCGGCTTCACCGAACACTTCGGCCAGCAGCTCGGAACAGCCGTTGGTGACCAGGTGCTGCTCGGTGAAATCAGGCGTGCTGTTGACCAGGCTCATGACCTTGACGATGCGCACCACCTTGTCGAGGCCACCGGCGGCTGCGTTCAGCGTGCCCAGCAGGTCGATGGCCACGGCGCGTGCGGCCTGCTGGCCTTCGGCGGTGGACAGGTTCTTGCCCAGCTGGCCCACCCAGACCTGGCCGTCTTTCTTGGCGATGTGGCCCGACAGGAAGACCAGATTGCCCGTGCGCATGTAGGGCAGGTAGGAGGCAGCAGGGGTGGCCACGGCGGGCAGGGTGATGCCCAGGGCTTGAAGGCGGTCGGCGATGCTCATGGCAGGAAATCGGGTGTCTGAGGCCACCTGCGTGGGCAGGTGCAGTGTGTGGCAAGGGTGGCGCAGTCGCGAGTGTCAGTGGTGCGCGTCATCACCCATGAGTGGGCCCGCTGCAGAGGGTGCGTGCACCCCTTTCGACGGGCAGCGCCGATCCTACACTGCCTGCGGCGCCGGCACAGGCGCCCACGCAATTCACACACACCCAAGGGGAGTTGGCCATGGCCTTGCACTGGGCTGCGGTGATGCTGGCGTTTCTGGCCGGCACTGGCCTGCAGTTGCAGCAGGCCAGTTTGCACGCCGGTGCGTGGCGCTGGATGGCCTTGCTCGCGGGGCTGGCCGGTGTGACCGCCTGGATGGCCCGTTGGCGGCGCTCGCAGCAAGCTTCGCAGCGGGCCTTGCCACCCCGCGCGCCTGACCAGGCCCCGGGGTGGACCTGGGGTGTCACGGCGCTGTGTCTGGCCGCGCTGGCTGCTGGCGCGGCCCTGGCCCAGTGGCGTGGCGAGCGATTGACCGCGCAGCAATGGCCTGCGGCCTGGGGTGACGTGCAAGGTGTGCCTGGCGCGCGTGGAGCAGAGGCCCTGACGTGGCGGCTGACCGCGCGGGTGCTGGACATGCCCGACCTGAGGGCAGGTGGCATGGGATTGAGGTTGGCCGTGGTGTCGGTTCAGCCGCTGGCGCCAGAAAGTAATCGGCCCGTTGCGCATGGGCCCTGGCGAGGCGGCGAGCGTTGGCAGCGTGCCGACCTGCCCCAGACCGCCCGAGTGCCCGAGCGGGTGGGCCTGTTCTGGCCGGCGCCCCCCGAAGGCAAGGCGCCTGAGCCCGGCG
>JBEGRT010000074.1:0-3198 GCA_041180305.1 Pseudomonadota bacterium | reverse complement strand
CGTACATCTTCCGCGGGGCCCTGGATTCGGGCGCGACCACCATCACCGACGAGATGGAAATCGCGGCCGTGCACGCCATTGCCGAGCTGGCCCAGGCCGAGCAGAACGAGGTGGTGGCCGCCGCCTACGCCGGCTCGAACCTGAGCTTTGGGCCCGAGTACCTGATCCCCAAGCCGTTCGATCCGCGCCTGATGATCATGATCGCGCCTGCGGTGGCCCAGGCCGCCGAGGCCTCGGGCGTGGCCACCCGGCCGGTGCGCGACATGGCCGCCTACAAGGAAAAGCTGCAGAGCTTCGTGTACGCCTCGGGCAACACCATGAAGCCCATCTTCAGCGTGGCCAAGCGCGCCAAGAACAAGCGCGTGGCCTTTGCCGAAGGTGAAAACGAGCGCGTGCTGCGCGCGGCCCAGATCGTGGTCGACGAAAACCTGGCGCGCCCGGTGCTGGTGGGCCGCAGCGACGTGATCGCCCAGCGCATCGAGCGCTTCGGCCTGCGCCTGCGCCCGGGCATCGACGTGGACCTGGTCAGCACCGAGCACGACCCGCGCTACCGCGAGTACTGGCAGACCTACCACCAGCTGACCGAGCGCAAGGGCGTGACCCAGCAGATGGCCAAGATCGAGATGCGCCGCCGCCTGACGCTGATCGGCTCGATGCTGCTGCACAAGGGCGAGGTCGACGGCCTGATCTGCGGCACCTGGGGCAACACCTCGCTGCACCTGCACTACATCGACCAGGTGATCGGCAAGCGCGCCGGGGTCAAGACCTACGCGGCCATGACCGGCCTGATCCTGCCGGGCCGCACGGTGAACCTGCTGGACACGCACATCAACTACGACCCGACCGCCGAGCAGCTGGCCGAGATCACCATCATGGCCGCCGAGGAAATGATGCGCTTCGGCCAACGCCCCAAGGCGGCGCTGCTGTCGCACTCGAACTTCGGCTCGAGCAACCAGCCTTCGGCCGTGAAGATGCGCGAGGCGCTGGCCCTGATCCAGCAGCAGGCGCCCTGGCTGGAGATCGACGGCGAGATGCACGGCGACACCGCGCTGGACGAGGCCTACCGCAGCGAACTGATGCCGCGCAGCACCCTGAGCGGCGAAGCGAACCTGCTGGTGTGCCCGAACATCGACGCAGCCAACATCAGCTACAACCTGCTGAAGGTGGCCGCCGGCAACAACATCGCCCTGGGCCCCGTGCTGCTGGGCGCGGCCAAGCCGGTGTGCATCCTGACCCCCTCGGCCACGGTGCGCCGCATCGTCAACATGACGGCCATGACGGTGGCCGATGCGAACGCGATCCGTTAAATTCCACCCCCAAAGTGGGTGAACGCCCACTTGTCAAGCCCCGGCCCAAAGGCCCCGCAATGCTGTCATGACAGCCTGCGGGGCCTTGAGTTTTTGGGGGGGTTTCTATAGAGTCACGGCTTTGGAATTTGCACGATTTTGAGCGCCAGGCTGGGCACACGGCCAAGGCATCGGACATGAGGCAGCACGTGACTTCTGGGGAGACTTCCTGGACCACCCGGGCCCGACAGGCGCTGAAAGCAGGCGCACTGACGGTGGCCACCGCCCTCACGCTGGCGGCGGGTTGGACCCCTCACGCGCAGGCCTTTGTTCGCAGCCAACCGGCCGACACAGCGCCCGCCACCGAGGTGGTCGGCCTGTCACAGCTGCCCAAGCAGGCGCAAGACGTTCACCAGCGCATTCTGGCTGGTGGCCCGTTCCGGTTTGAGAAGGACGGCACCGTGTTTGGCAACCGCGAGCGGCTTCTGCCCCGCGAGCCCCGTGGTTTCTACCGCGAGTACACCGTGCCAACACCGGGAGCTCGCAATCGGGGTGCCCGTCGCATCGTGTGCGGCGGCAAAGTTGTGCAAATGCCCGAAACCTGTTTTTACACCGCGGATCATTACCAGAGCTTCAGCCGTATCGATCCCTCGCGGTGAACCCGTTTTGACAAGCATCCGTACCCGGTAACTCCATGCATCAGTCTCAAGCGATCATGTTGCTGCAATCCATCCGCCCGAACATCGTTCAGGCCATCCGAGCCTACCGCCCGGACGACCTCCAGGCGGCTGCGCAAGAAGTCGGACAGCACTTCCTGTACACCAACCTGTCCGAAGCCAAGGACAAGCAGGACGTGTTCGACATCATTGCCCGCGACTTCCTGTTCCCCGACCACTTCGGCAAGAACCTCGACGCCCTGTACGACTGCATCACCGATGCCGTGCACAAGTCGGGCCCCCAGCCCGGCTTCATCGTCGTGCTGGAACTGCTGCCGAACGATGCCCGCATGGACCGTGAATCGCGCGAGCAGCTGCTCGACGCCTTCCGCGACGCGGCTGATTTCTGGTCAGAGCGCAAGGTGCCCTTCCGCGTGTTCTATTCCATTGCCGTGTCGGGCAAGGAGTCGGCCGGCAACTGGGACAAGGCCGAAGTGGCCCAGAACGACACCCCGGCCAAGCCGGTGAAGGTGTCGAAGAACGCCCCGCAGCCCATGATCATGAACCTGCCGCCCATGAGCAGCGTGTTCGACACCGCCCAGCTGCTGTCGGCCGCCTGACCGCTCAGGCCCCCTCACATGCTGAACAGGCCACCTTCGGGTGGCCTGTGTCGTTTCAGCGCCCGGCCAGGCTGCGGCAGAAATCGAGGCGGCGGCTCCAGTCGCCCGCATGGTTCAGGTACTGCGGCGCGATCACCTCGGGCGAGGCCGGGGTGATGCCCAGGGCGGCCAGCCCCGGCTTCTGCCCGGTGGCCACATTGGGCACCTGCATGGAATCCAGGTTGTCGCGCGACATCAGGGGCTCGCCTGGCAGGAAGGCCATGGCAGCCGCCTGCAGGCGGCCCACCGCCATGGGCATGGGCAGCACCCAGCGGCGGTGCCCGCTGCCCTGCCCGGCCAGCCGCACCAGCTCGGCCAGGGTCAGCACCTTGGGGCCGGCGCATTCGTAGGTGTGGCCCACCGTGGCCACGTCGAGCAGGCAGGCCACCAGCGCACGGGCCACATCTTCCACCCACACGGGCTGAAAGCGGGCTTTGGCCCCGGCCAGGGGCATGAAGGGGGCCACGGCCTGCAGTTGGGCAAACAGGTTGAGGAAGCGGTCGTGCTCGCCAAAGATCACGCTGGGGCGCAGCACGGTCACGTCCAGCAGACCGGCGGCTTCGGCTTCGCGCAGCGCCTGCTCGCCTTCGGCCTTGG
>JBEGRT010000073.1:0-3370 GCA_041180305.1 Pseudomonadota bacterium | reverse complement strand
GCTCGCAAGTACACCGCCGGCACCTTCAGCTTCAACTCCGGCAATGGCCGCTGCCCTGAATGCGGCGGCAATGGTTTCGAGCACGTCGAGATGCAGCTGCTGGCAGATGTGTACCTGCGCTGCCCCGCCTGCGACGGCAAGCGCTTCCGCGACGAGATCCTGGAGCTGCGCATTGAAGGCGCGCAGGGCGCAACGGCCAGCATCGCCAATGTGCTCGAAATGACGGTCACCGAGGCCATCGGCTTCTTCGCGAAGATGCCGGAAGTGCTGAAGCGTCTGCAGCCGCTGTCCGATGTGGGCCTGGCCTATCTGCGCCTCGGCCAGCCCGTCCCCACGCTGTCGGGCGGTGAGGCCCAGCGCCTGAAGCTGGCCGGCCACCTGGTCGAAAGCGCCGCGCAGATGAGCAAGAGCGGCCAGCGCATGGCCAAGAAGGGCACGCTCTTCATGTTCGACGAGCCCACCACGGGCCTGCACTTCGATGACATCGCCAAGCTGATGCGGGCCTTCGGCCGCCTGCTCGACGCGGGCCATTCCATCGTGCTGATCGAGCACAACCTGGATGTGATCCGTGCCTGCGACTGGCTGATCGAGCTGGGCCCCGAAGGCGGCGACGAAGGCGGCCAGCTGGTGGCCTCTGGCAGCCCCGAAGTGCTGCGCCTGGGTGCCACCCACACCGGCGTGGCCCTGCGCGATTACGAAGCCGCCCTGGGCCTGAACGACGCGCCCGCAGAAGCCGCCGGGCCCACCGCGGTGGCCCATGCGGCCGAGCGCCCTGCGCCTTACGCCACCACTCCGACCGGCACGACCGACACCGGCGACACAGACGAAGGCCAGAGCCTGCAGGCCCTGATCAAGGCCCGCCGCGACCAGCGCCGCGCCAAGGCCGCCACCGCGCCCGGCGCCCAGGCCATCGAAGTGGTCAACGCCCACGAGAACAACCTCAAGGGCATGACCGTGCACATCCCGCGGGGAAAGTTCAACGTCATCACGGGCGTGTCGGGCTCGGGCAAATCGACCCTGGCCTTCGACATCCTCTTCAACGAAGGCCAGCGCCGCTACCTCGAATCGCTCAATGCCTATGCGCGCTCGCTGGTGCAGCCTGCGGGCCGCCCCGAGGTCGATGCCGTCTATGGCATCCCGCCCACCGTGGCCATCGAACAGCGCCTGTCGCGCGGGGGCCGCAAGAGCACCGTGGGCACCACCACCGAGGTGCACCACTTCCTGCGCCTGCTGTACGTGAAGCTGGGCGTGCAGCACTGCACCCAGTGCTGCGATGCCGACGGCCACCCCATGCCCGTGCTGCCGCAAACCCCCGAAGCCATCGCGGCCCAGTGGGTGCGCGAATACAAGGGCCAGCACATCGGCCTGCTGGCGCCCCTGGTGGTCAACCGCAAGGGCATCTACACCGAACTGGCCAAGTGGGCCAGCAGCCGCGGCTACACGCACCTGCGGGTCGATGGCGAGTTCCTGCCCGTGGCGGGCTGGGGCACGGCCAAGGGCCCCAAGATCGACCGCTACCGCGAACACACCATCGAACTGCCCGTGGGCGACCTGCTGGTCACACCCGAAAACGAGGGCAAGCTGCGCGAGTACCTGGCCGCGGCCCTGGAACACGGCAAGGGCGTGGTGCACCTGCTCAGCCCGCTCGATGGCCTGGCCGATGCGCTGGCCACCGGCAAATCGACCCTGCACATGGGCCGCGTGAAGGTGTTCAGCACCGAGCGCGCCTGCCCCAGCTGCGGCACCAGCTACCCCGAGCTCGACCCGCGCCTGTTCAGCTACAACAGCAAGCATGGCTGGTGCCCCGACTGCGTGGGCACGGGCCTGACGCTCAGCCGCGAACAGCGCAAGGCGCTGGACGACTCCCTGGGCGGTGACGACAAGGCCCGCGACAACGGCCGCGAAAAAACCTTCGCCGAACCCGAACTCGACGACCTGGAAGACACCGCCTGCGGCACCTGCCACGGCGCCCGCCTGAACCCCGTGGCACGGGCCGTGCGCCTGGTGGGCCCGGGCCGTGGGCAAAGCATTGCCGAGCTCTCGGCCCTGTCGGTGAAAGACGCCCGCCTGTGGGCCAGCAAGCTCAAGCTCGATGGCCGCGAGGCCACCATCGCGCGCGACATCGTCAGCGAGATCAAGAGCCGCCTGGCCTTCATGGAACAGGTGGGCCTGGGCTACCTCAGCCTCGACCGCGCCGCGCCCACCCTGTCGGGCGGCGAGGCCCAGCGCATCCGCCTGGCCGCGCAACTGGGCAGCAACCTGCAAGGCGTTTGCTACGTGCTGGACGAACCCACCATCGGCCTGCACCCGCGAGACAACCAGCTGCTGCTCGATGCCCTGCACACGCTGGGCAAGGAGGGCAACACCCTGGTCGTGGTCGAACACGATGAAGACACCATCCGCCGCGCCGAACACGTGATCGACATCGGCCCAGGCGCCGGTGTGCGCGGTGGCACCGTGGTGGCCGAAGGCACGGTGGCCGATGTGATGGCCGCCGAAGGCTCGGTCACGGGCCGCTGCCTGCGCAGCCCCATGGTGCACCCGCTGGCCGGCGCCCGCGCCGACAGCAGCACCACCCGCCGCCCCATCGACGCCGGCGTGCCGCAACTCACGGTGCTCAAGGCACGTCTGCACAACCTGCGCGACGTGACCGTGCCCGTGCCGCTCAAGCGCCTGGTGGCCGTGACCGGCGTATCGGGCTCGGGCAAATCGACCCTGGCGCGCGACGTGCTGCTGGCCAATGTGCAAACGGCCGTGAGCATCCCGCCCAAGCAGCGCGCCACGCAGCAACCGGCCTGGGTGGGCTGCGACGGCATCGAGGGCTGGGGCGCGGTCGACCGCGTGCTGGAGGTCGACCAGACCCCCATCGGCAAGACCCCGCGTTCATGCCCCGCCACCTACATCGGCTTCTGGGACACCATCCGCAAGCTGTTCGCCGACACGCTGGAAGCGCGCGCACGCGGCTGGGCCGCGGGCCGCTTCAGCTTCAACACCGGCGCCGGCCGCTGCCCCGATTGCGAAGGCCAGGGCATCCGCACCATCGAGATGGCCTTCCTGCCCGATGTGAAGGTGCACTGCGACACCTGCAACGGCATGCGCTTCAACCCCGAAACCCTGGCAGCCACCTGGCGCGGCAAGCACATCGGCGATGTGCTGAAGATGGAGGTGGACGAGGCCGTGGAGTTCTTCGCGGCCATGCCCTAGATCTCGCACCCGCTCAAGCTGCTGCAGGACGTGGGCCTGGGCTACCTGACCCTGGGCCAGCCCTCGCCCACGCTGTCGGGCGGCGAGGCCCAGCGCATCAAGCTGTCGCGTGAGCTGGCGCGCCCCGGCACGGGCCGGACGCTCTACATCATGGACGAGCCCTCCA
>JBEGRT010000072.1:0-3539 GCA_041180305.1 Pseudomonadota bacterium | reverse complement strand
GCCACCATCTGCGTGCCGACGAGCACATCGACTTCGCCCGCATGCACCGCGCCGAGCTGCGCTTCGAGCGCGCCTTTGAGGCGCGTGCTGTCGGCGTCGATGCGCGCGATGCGCGCTTCGGGCAGCAGCGCGGCGAGCTGCTCCTCGAGCTTTTCCGTGCCGCGCCCGATCGGGTGGATGTCGAGGTTGCCGCACTCCGGGCAGGCGCGCGGCACGCGCTCGGCCAGGCCGCAGTGGTGGCAGCGCAAGGTGCGGTCGATCTTGTGAAAGACGCGCCAGGCGCTGCAGTGCGGGCAGCCGCTTTTCCAGCCGCAGTCGGTGCAATGCAGCACGGGCGCATAGCCGCGCCGGTTCAGCAGGATCAGGCTTTGCTCGCCGCGTTCGATGCGTTCGGCCACGGCCTCCAGCAGCGGGCGGGCCAGCGCGGGCGCTTCTTCGCCCGGGGCAGGCTTGGGCATGGTGCCCATGTCGAGCAGGCGCACCTTGGGCATCTGGCCCTGGCCCACGCGTGAAGGCATGGGCAGCAGGCGGTAGCGGCCGGTGCCGCCTTGCGCCACCGGCTGGGCGTTGAACCAGCTTTCCAGGCTGGGCGTGGCCGAGCCCAGCACCACGGGCACCTTCTCGAGGTGGCCACGGTACACGGCCAGGTCACGCGCGGAATAGCGTGCGCCGTCTTGCTGCTTGTAAGACGGGTCGTGCTCTTCGTCGACCACGATCAGGCCCAGGCGGGGCAGGGGCGTGAACACGGCCAGCCGCGTGCCCAGCACGATGTCGGCCTCGCCCAGGTGGGCCATCACCCAGTGCTGCAGGCGCTGCGCGGGCGTCAGGCCGCTGTGCAGCGACACGATGCGCCGCCCGGCGAAGCGCTCGGCCACGCGGGCCTCCAGCTGCGGCGTGAGGTTGATCTCGGGCACCATCATCAGCACCTGGCGGCCCGCAGCCAGCACGGCCTGGGCATGCTGCAGGTACACCTCGGTCTTGCCGCTGCCGGTGCTGCCCCACAGCAGCGAGGTGGGAGGCGGCTGCACGGTGTCGTCGAGCAGGGCGGCCAGGGCCTGGGCCTGCTCGGGTGTGGCGTTCAGGGCGGCGACATCAAGGGCCTGTTCGGGGGCCAGCGCAGGGGGCATTTCAAGGGCCACGCTGGGGGCGACGCAGAGGGCAGGCCCGGCCGGCAGATCCTGAGCCATCGCCACCGAGGGCGCCTCCACGGCGCCCTGTGCCGCGGCCAGGGCGGCCTTTCGCTTCGACGGCGGCTTGGGCGGCGGCGGGTTCAGCACCTTGTTCAGGCGCTTGAAGCGCCGGCCCCATTGCACCGCGTCGATCTGTCGCAGCTCGGGCGGCAGCACCATCATGGCCATCTCGCCCAGGCTGCGCTGGTAGTACCCGGCGGCAAAGCGCACCAGCTGGCGCCAGGTGGCCGGCAGGGGCGGCAGGTCGGGCAAGGCTTCGGTGATGGGCTTGAGTTGCTCACGGGGCAAGGCGCCTTCGCCCTCTTCCCCTGGGCCCCACACCACCCCCGTGACCACGCGCCGCCCCAGGGGCACGCGCACCAGGGTGCCCGCCGGCCAGGCCCGGTCGGCCAGATAGTCCAGCGGGCCGATCAGGCCGCTGTGCTGAGGCGCTTCGACCAGCACAGCCAGGCGCTCAAGGACATGCGGGCTCAATCACCCCTCCGGCCGCGGCGTTCTTGTCTCCGAAATTCTGACAGGCACATGAAAGGGATGGGCTAAGTGGTTGATCTTTCGGGGGGTTCCCCTTATCCCCGGGGATTGTGGATAACTTTGTGGGGAAGGTGGGCAAACGCGCGCTAACTGCTTGTCCCACCGTGATTTGGCCTAGATTGCCTCAGTTTTGAGCACCTGCAGCATTTCTATATGAATCAATGACTTAGCGAATCAAACCTGAAAGTTGCACACCGACAGCCCCTGAACACACCCTCAGCACCCCCAAGGCCTGAATGTGGGGATAACCGACGTGGCGCTTCAGATTCATCAGGGTTTTCCCTTGTCAGCGCACTTCTGACACGGCTTGTCGGCCTCACCGTGCCTTGTGTGACGTGGTTCACGCCCTCCCGATTGTTCCATGCGCCCCGCCATCGGGCCCCTCCGACGCCGATTGGCCGCCGACCGCATGGGGCACTTGCCGCCGAACCTCAAGGCAACACTCGCACGGACGGCGCCAAGTGCTTGATTTCACTGACTTCCAGGCGCGCCCCACAGCCTGTGGATAACTTTGTGGACATGGCGTGCAAGCTTGTGATCAAGCACAAACCCGTGCTGGATATTCCCCACAACGACAGGTCGAAGGTTGCGAAAAAACATGTTCAATATCAAACACTTGCGACACACGCACAGGGCTTCCAGGCCCCTCTTGACAGGCCCGGAGTTTTCCTTTTCGCTGTCGGCTTTCTGGGGATAAGTGCAGTGTGCAAGCACAAATTCAGGGCATTTTTTCCACCCCAGGCCCTGGCGTGGTGCGGTTTGTCCACACCGTGCCCCCGCGCGGGCCGAGGGATCTGTCACAGGGGGTTCCCCAAGGGGTTCCAACGACCGTTTGAAGCGGGTTATGCTTGAGGCTCCCTCATTCACCGTACCCTGAGAGACACCATGAGCTTCTCGATCGAATCCAAACTGGGCGACCTGCTGGACAACGACACCACCAAGGCCATCCTGGAAAAGCACCTGCCCGGCATCTCGACCCACCCGCAAATCGCCATGGGCCGTGGTTTCGCCCTGTCGATGGTTGCCAAGTTCTCGGGCGGCCTGATCACCGAAGAGCTGCTGGCCAAGGTGGAAGCCGAGCTGAAGGCTCTGTGATGAGCCCGGGCCCTGGTGGCCCGGCGCCATGAAAAACGCCCGCTGCGAGCGGGCGTTTTGCTTGAGTCCTCCAGCAGGAGGCCATGCAGTGACAAGGCCCGCCAAGGCCCTGCCCTGCGATCACCAGTTCTCGGTGGGCTGGGTGCAGTCCGACGCTTCGGGGTACACCGAGCAGCGGATCTTCTTGACCAGCTTCAGACCCTTCTTGTCGTAGAAGCCCTTTTCGGCCATCTCGATGCGGCCTTCGCGCATCAGGGTCACATAGCGTTCGTTGTCGGCCGGGGTGGGGTCGATCCACAGCTTCTCGGGGATGTCCTTGTCGGCGCGCTTGATCACGTCCACGACCTGGTCGAATTGCGAGAACACGTACTCACGCGACTTCTGGCCGAAGGCATCGGGGAACTTGTCCGAACGCAGCACCAGCTGGTAGGTGATGATGGTCAGGGGGAAGCGACCGACACCGCCCTTGGTACCCAGGCCCTTGTGCAGCTCCAGGGGCTTGTAGACGATGGACGGTGCCATGATCACGTCCACGTTGTTGTTGTTGAACATGGAGCTGAAGTTGGTCACGTCGACCGACACGGGGCGGGCACCCACGCGCTGGATCAGCTGAGCCTGGGCCTTGTCATAGTCGAAGGCGGCCACGCGCTTGCCAGCGGCCTTTTCCAGCGTGTCAATGCTGCGGTCGTTCACGAAGGGGTACACGGCGCCCAGGGGGATGAT
>JBEGRT010000071.1:0-2557 GCA_041180305.1 Pseudomonadota bacterium | reverse complement strand
TCAGCCACAGGGCCAGGCCCTTGGCGTCGATCTTCCGGTTGTAGACGTTCTCGGCGCGCACGCCGGGCTCGGGCCCGACCACCTCGAGGGGGCCCGCCTGGTCGGCTGGGCGCCACATGGTCAGCGCCAGGTCGAGCTGCTCGGCCAGGGCCTGGGCGGCCAGCATGCGCTCAGCGCGCCCGCCGTCTTTGGTCACCACGAACGCAGCCATGTGGCACACACGCACCGTGTTGCCCACCATGCGCTCATTGCCTCGCGGCGGGGTCCAGCCCAAGCCAGCGATCAGCACAGCGGGCACAGGCTGGCCGCTGAAGGCGACTTCTTCCGCGCTGAACTCGCCGCCGTAGTAGTCGACCGTCAGCACCTGCTGCGCCGTGAATTGCTCGCGCACGAAGGCCTTGACGGCACCCATCAGCAGCACGCTCATGCGGCACCTCCAGGCTGCATGCGCTGCAGCTCTTCCAGCACGAGGGCGCCCAGGTGCTCTTCATCGGCAGTGGTGGTGCCCAGCACAGGCCGGGCCAGCACGTCCACGGCACCGGCTCGGCCAGCCTGGCCACCGTAGTGGTGGATGCGGGCGTAAACGCTGTTCGAACCCACTTCAACGCCTGCAGGCAGCACGTTGTAGGTGTAGGAGTCGTACAGGTGGTGCCGATCGATCAGGGTCTTGCCGGTGCGCTCGATGGCTGCAGCCGATTGCGGCATGGCCGAGCCGTCGACCAGGCGCTGCTCATCAAAGCGGTCTTGCACCTGGCCCAGCAGGTACTCGCCCATCTCGCGGCGCAGCCCTTCAGACAGGGCACCCCCGGTCGCGGCCATCAGGGCCAGGTGGCGCTCAAGGCTGCGTGCGCCGCTGTCGAATGTCAGCGACACGCCCGTGTTCACGGTGCTCATTGACCACCCCCAAGACCACCACCGAACGCACCCCAGTTGAAGCGGCTCTTGCTGCGGCCCGAGACCACTTTGCCCGAGCCCACGGGCGTGGCCGTGCTGGCGCCGGGAGCCAGCTGCACCACTTTGTTCGACACGTCGATCAGCCACTTGCGCCAGCGATCAGCGCGCTTGACGATCAGCTCAGTGCTGATGTCAGAGTCGTTGGCCAGCTCATCGCGGGCGATGGCCAGGCAGCACTCTTCCAGGATGCTCAGTGCGGGATCACCGGCAGGCACAGGCAGGGTCACAGCACTGCGCAGGTAGCCGTCGATGAACGTGCTCACGTTGCCCAGCTTGCGCTGCAGGCTGTCGTGTGCAGCCATGGCCACCACGCGCTCGGGCGTGGTGGTGGTGCTGGGCCATGTTCCACCGGCCACCACATCCAGCACCTGGCGCAGCAGATCAGCGGTCAGCACACGCCCCTCGTCGAGCAGCTGCACCCGCACCTCTTCGAGGCCGAACTCAGCGCAGTAGCGGGCGGGGGTGGCGTACATGATCAGCGGGCCAGGTGGTGGAGGGGCTCAGCTCAGGCGCGGGCCTTGGCCGACTTCGTTGCCGGTGACTTCACGGCGGGCGTTTCAGCGGCCTTGACAGCCTGGCCGCTGGTGTCTGCAGCGGCGGCAGTGGCGTCCGCACCGTCGGCCTTGTCGGCCGATGCACCGGCCTGGGCCTGGGCCAGGCTTTCAGCCAGGGCGTCACGCTCGGCTTGCAGTTCGGCCAGCTTCTGGGCCAGGTCGGCATTGCTGGCGGCGGCTTCTTCCAGGCGCTGCTGCGAGGTCTGCAGCTCGGCCAGGGCCGCGTCCAGCTTGATCAGATCGGCGGCGTCGGCAAAGGTCACGACCTTGGCGTTGTCCACGGCCGTGGTGACCGAGGCTTCGAGCAGCTGATCCGTGTCCACCACGGCTTCCACGCGCTCGACCGCACCGGCAGCCACGAGCGAGCTGGCGACGTCCTCGGGCACGAGGAAGGTTTCAGCGTTGGGGCCGGTCTTGACACCGGGGATGTGTTTCTCGCGGTCGTGCTCGACCACCAGCAAGGCGCGCACCAGCACGGCGGCGACAGTCAGGGACAGGTTTTGGCTCATGGTTGTGATCCAGGTCAGAGAGTGAGGGCTGGGCACCAGGCCCAGCGTGTCGTCAGTTCAGGCGTCAGCCGGTGACGGCGTTCTTGAACAGGTAGGCCAGGTCGCTGGCGATGATCAGTTCCTTGACCGATTCGCCCACGCGAATGCGCTCGCCACCACGGATGCCCATGTCAGGGTCAGCGATGGTGCCGGCCACGCGCGTACCGAACTCGGCCGTGAAACCAAAGGTGACGCCGTACTCGGTGTCGGCGTTCATGTCGCTGTAGAAGAACAGCAGGTCGTTGCCCCAGATGCGCTGCATGTTCACCGACTGGCCCTTGGTGGCGGTGTTCAGCCAGCCCTCGCCGATGATCGGCAGGTTGGGCAGCTCGAACAGCTCGGCGAACTGCTCGCGGGTGACCAGGCCTTGGTTGGTGCCGTTCTTGAACACGGCGGCGCAGATCTTGGGATGACGCGACAGGTAGCTCCACACACGCCGGCCCATCACTGTGTTGTTCGGGCGAATGAACAGGCCGTCGAGCACATCGGCCATCTGGCGCG
>JBEGRT010000070.1:0-2665 GCA_041180305.1 Pseudomonadota bacterium | reverse complement strand
TAGATGATCTGGCCACCCGGCACGCGCGACAGCACATCGCGCGCAAACAGCATGATCTGGCGATCAGGGAAGATGTTGTCGCCGCCCTTGGTGACCACGCCCAGGCGGTCGCCGTCGCCGTCGAAGGCCAGGCCCAGGTCGGCACCTTGCGCCTTCACGGCGTTGATCAGATCCACCAGGTTCTCGGGCTTGGAGGGGTCGGGGTGGTGGTTGGGGAAGTCGCCATCGACCTCGGAATACAGCTCGGTCACCTCGCAGCCCAGGGCGCGCAGGATGCCGGGGGCCGACGCGCCCGGTATGCCGTTGCCCGAATCGACCACGATCTTCAGGGGGCGCGACAGCTTGCAGTCGCCCACGATGCGCTGGGTGTACTCGGGCAGCACGTTCAGCTCGGTCAGGCCGCCTTCGCCCGAGGCGTAGTCTTCGGCTTCGATGCGCTGGCGCAGACCCTGGATGTCGTCGCCATAGATGGCCTTGCCGGCCAGCACCATCTTGAAGCCGTTGTAGTCTTTCGGGTTGTGGCTGCCGGTGACCTGAATGCCGCTGTGGCAGCCTTGCTCGCCACGGGTGGCGGCCACGTAATACAGCATGGGGGTGGTCACGGCGCCCAGGTCGATCACGCTGATGCCGGTGCTGCGCAGGCCCTTGATCAGGGCGGCGCTGAGCGCGGGGCCCGACAGGCGGCCGTCACGGCCGATGGCCACGGCCTTTTCGCCCAGCTTCAGAGCTTCGGTGCCAAAGGCACGGCCCAGGTGTTCGGCCACTGACTCGTTCAAGGTCTGGCCCACGATGCCACGGATGTCATAGGCCTTGAAGATGGAGGCAGCGACTTGCATGTAATTCCTTTGCTGACGAAAACAGTGCGTTGCGCCCATTCTAGGGACGCCACATGACATCAGACGCCGCACAGCACCCCCTAGTTTCATCGGCACCGCGTTTTGACGACCAAATCCCCGCGAACACATGCCCCCGAAAGAACGAAGGGGGCAGCGGTTAGCATGGTGGTTTCGGGTGCACCTCGCCCCGTGCATGCCGGAGATGTCCATGAGCTACTGCGCGCAGTCCACCGTCCTCACCCCCCTGGGCGACATGCTGCTGGCCTGCACCACCCGAGGCCTGGCCGGGGCCTGGTTCCTGGAAGGACAGAAGGACACGCCGGAAGCACTGGAAGGTGTGGCCTACCGCCCGCAAGAGCCCTTGCTGCACGAAGCGGCCACGCAGTTGTCGGCCTATTGGCGGGGCGACCTGCACCGCTTTGACCTGCCGCTTGACCTCATGGGTACCGAATTCCAGGTACAGGTGTGGCAGCACCTGTTGCACATCGCGCACGGCGAGCACCGCACCTATGGCGATGTGGCCAGGGCCTTGAACCGCCCGCAAGGCTTTCGCGCCGTGGGCATGGCGGTGGGCCGCAACCCGCTGTCGATCATCGTGCCCTGCCACCGTGTGATGGGGCAAGATGGCTGGCTGACGGGCTACTCCGGCGGCATGCACCGCAAGGTGGCCTTGTTGCAGCACGAAGGGGTGCCGCTCGACGGCCAGCGCCTGCGCTTGCCGGCGGGCACCTCATGAGCCTGCGCGACGCCCTGATCTTCCTGATGCTGGCCGCCATCTGGGGTGGCTCCTTCCTGTTCCTGCGCATCAGCGCGCCCGCACTGGGGCCGCTGGCCGTGGCGGCGCTGCGCACCACGGGGGCTGCGCTGGTGCTCATGCCGGTGGTGCTGTGGCATCGCCAATGGCACGGCCTGTTGCCCGTGTGGCGCACGGTGCTGCTGTCGGCCATGTTGTCATGCGTGCTGCCTTTCCTGGGCCTGAGCTGGGCGGCGCAGCACCTGCCTGCCGGCCCTCTGTCGGTGCTGAACGCCACCGCGCCCATGTGGAGCGCACTGCTGGCGTGGGGGGTGCGCGGCCAGGCGCTCGGACGGGCCAAGGCCATGGGCCTGGCCCTGGGTTTCGGTGGGGTGATGTGGCTGGCCTTGCACCGGGGTGCACATGCGGCCTCGCTCGACCCCTGGGCGGTGGCCGCCGCGCTGGCCTCGACCTTGATGTACGCCATCGCGGTGGACCACAGCAAACACCACCTGAGCGGTTTGCCGCCGGTCACGCTCAGTGCTGCGCTGATGCTGTGCACCGCAGCCCTGTTGCTGGCGCCAGCTTTGTGGTGGGGCCCTCAGCCCGCCCTGCCCTCACCCGCTGGCAGCGCCTTGCCCTGGCGGGCCTGGGCAGAAGTCAGCGGCACGGTGTGGGCGGCGATCACAGCACTGGCCGTGGCCTGCACGGGCCTGGCCTATGTGATGTTCTACGGCCTGATCGACCGTGTGGGGCCGTCAACGGCCTTGAACGTGGTGTTCCTCATCCCGCCGTTTGGCATGCTGTGGGGGGCTTTGTGGCTGGGTGAGCGCATCACGCTCGACATGGCGCTCAGCGCAGGCGTGATCGTGCTGGGTACCTTCCTGGCGAGCCGATCGGCCGCACCCGCACAGAAGACCTGAGAGAAAGCCTGAGCACTCCAGAGACTGATCGCCCAGGCCCTGAGCACCCAGACATCACCCAGTCGCCCCAGGGCCCAGACATAGCAAAAAGCCCTGATGCTTTCGCATCAGGGCTCTGCTTTCTTGGCGGAGTGGACGGGACTCGAACCCGCGACCCCCGGCGTGACAGGCCG
>JBEGRT010000069.1:0-4138 GCA_041180305.1 Pseudomonadota bacterium | reverse complement strand
ATGAAGGATTCGAAGGTCATCGTGGCCATCAACAAGGATCCCGAAGCCCCTATCTTCCAGGTGGCCGACTTCGGTCTGGAAGCCGATCTGTTCTCGGCTGTGCCTGAGCTGATCCAGGCTCTGTAATACGGTTGTAGCAGCCATGCCAGACCTTGTGTCTGCCATCTGTTGACCTCGGGGGGGTGCCTTGTCAGGCACCCCTCTTGTGCTTTTGTTTGGAGAAAATCATGTCCTTCCGCGCTCCCGTCCAGGACCAGCTGTTCTGCATCAAGGAACTCGCTGGCATCGACCAGATCGCCCAGATCCCCGGTTTCGAGGACGCTGGCTTTGAAACTGCCCAGGCCGTTCTGGAAGAATCGGCCAAGTTCAACGAAGGCGTGGTCGCCCCGCTGAACTGGTCAGGTGACCAGGACCACGGCTCGTGGGACAACGGCGTCGTGCGCGCCTCCAAGGGCTTCAAGGAAGCCTACGCTGCGCTGGCCGAAGGCGGCTGGCAAGGCCTGGGTCAGCCCACCGAATACGGTGGACAGGGCCTGCCCAAGATCATCGGTGCTGCCTGCGTCGAACAGACCATGGCCGCCAACCTGAGCTTCTCGCTGTGCTCCATCCTGACCGGTGGCGCCATCGAGGCCCTGCTGACCGCAGGCAGCGACGAACTCAAGACCCGCTACATCCCCAACATGGTGTCCGGCAAGTGGACGGGCACCATGAACCTGACCGAGCCGCAAGCCGGTTCCGACCTGGCCCTGGTGCGCTCCAAGGCGGTCAAGCAGGAAGATGGCACCTACCGCATCAGCGGTCAGAAGATCTTCATCACCTACGGTGAGCACGACATGACCGAGAACATCGTTCACCTCGTGCTGGCCCGCACCCCCGACGCGCCCGAAGGCGTCAAGGGCATCTCGCTGTTCGTGGTGCCCAAGTTCCTGGTGAACGCCGATGGCTCGCTGGGCAAGCGCAACGACGTGTACTGCGCCTCCATCGAAGAAAAGCTGGGCATCAAGGCATCGCCCACCGCCGTGCTGGTCTATGGCGACGACAAGGGTGAAGTGGGCGCTGGCGCCATCGGCTACCTGGTCGGTGAAGAAAACCGCGGCCTGGAATACATGTTCATCATGATGAACGCCGCCCGCTACGACGTGGGTGTGCAGGGCATCGCGGTCTCTGAGCGCGCTTACCAGCACGCCGTGGCCTACGCCCGTGACCGTGTGCAGTCGCGCCCGGTCGATGGTTCGGCCAAGGAGTCGGTGGCCATCATTCACCACCCCGATGTCAAGCGCATGCTGATGACCATGCGTGCCCTGATCGAAGGTGAACGCGCCATGGCCCTGGTCGGTGCGGCCGCTTACGACACCGCCCACAACCATCCGGATGCCGCGGTGGCCAAGCAGGCCCAGACCTTCTACGAATTCCTGGTGCCCCTGATCAAGGGCTTCAGCACCGAGAACTCGGTGGAAGTGACCTCGCTGGGCGTGCAGGTGCACGGTGGCATGGGCTTCATCGAAGAAACTGGCGCTGCCCAGTACTACCGTGATTCGCGCATCCTGCCGATCTACGAAGGCACCACCGCCATCCAGGCCAACGACCTGGTCGGCCGCAAGACCTCGCGCGATGGCGGCGCCACCGCCAAGGCCATCGCTGGCCAGATCGCTGACTGCGAAGGCCAGCTGGCCGCCCGCGGCGCGGCTTGCCAGAAGTACGCCAAGCAGCTGAAGGCCGCTCGCGAATCCTTCCTGCAGGTGGTCGATTTCGTGTGCGCCAACGTGAAGGCCAACCCCAACGCCGTGTTCGCCGGTTCGGTGAACTACCTGATGCTGACCAGCAACCTGGTGGCTGGCTGGCAGATGGGCCGTGCGCTGATGGTGGCCGAAGACAAGCTGGCCGCTGGCGAAGAAGTGCCGTTCATGACGGCCAAGATCGCCACCGCCCGTTTCTATGGCGACCACATCCTGGCCCGCATCAGCTCGCTGCGCGACACCATCCTCGACGGTGGCGACAGCGTGACCGCGCTGCCGGCAGAAGCTTTCTGAAGCACACTCTGAGCTTCTGAAGCCCCTGTTCAACGGCCACCTTCGGGTGGCCGTTGTCGTTTCAGCCCGAAGTTTTTCACCCCACGCCTGACCGGAGTGCCCGCATGATTCCGCCCCTGTTGCAGCGCCTGCGCCTGCCCGTGATCGCTTCGCCCCTGTTCATCATCAGCACCCCGGCGCTGGTGATCGCGCAGTGCAAGGCGGGCATCGTGGGGTCCATGCCCGCGCTCAATGCGCGCCCCTCGTCGCAGCTCGATGAATGGCTGCACGAGATCACCGAGGCCCTGGCGGCCCATGACCGTGCCCACCCGGAGGCGCCTGCGGCGCCGTTTGCCATCAACCAGATCGTGCACCGCAGCAACAACCGGCTGGACGCTGACCTGGCCCTGTGTGAAAAGCACAAGGTGCCGATGCTGATCACGTCGCTGGGGGCGCGCACCGAGGTGAACCAGGCGGCCCATGCCTGGGGCGGCCTGGTGTTCCATGACGTGATCCACGACGGCTTTGCACGCAAGGCCATCGACAAGGGCGCCGATGGCCTGGTGGCCGTGGCAGCCGGGGCAGGGGGCCATGCCGGCACCACCAGCCCCTTCGCCCTTGTGCAGGAGATCCGGGCCTGGTTCGACGGGCCGCTGGCCTTGTCAGGCGCGATTGCGAATGGCCGTTCGATCCTGGCCGCGCAGGCCATGGGGGCCGATTTCGCCTACATCGGTTCAGCCTTCATTGCCACCGATGAGGCCCGCGCTGCCGAGGGCCACAAGCAGATGGTGGTGTCTAGCAGCGCGCAGGATGTGGTCTACACCAACGCCTTCACCGGTGTGCATGGCAACTACCTGAAGGGCTCCATCGTGGCAGCGGGGCTGGACCCCGACCACCTGCCGGGATCCGACCCAGCGCGCATGGACTACGGCTCGACGCCTGAGGGTGGCCACACCAACACGGCCCGCAAGGCCTGGAAGGACATCTGGGGCGCAGGGCAGGGCATCGGGGCCGTGAAGGCCGTGGTGCCCGCGGCCGAGCGCATCGCACAGCTGCAACAGGAGTACCTGGCGGCACGCCAGGCCTTGATGCGACTTTGAATCAGCGGCCGTTCAGCGGCGGACAGGCGTCCAGGCCGAGAAGCCGCCCGGGGTGCCGCTGCCTTGCAGCTTGAGCATCTGGCTCACGGCGATCACGGCCTGGGTGCGGCTGCTCACGTTCAGGGCGCGCAGCACGGCGGCCACGTGGTCCTTCACGGTTTCCACCGACAGGCCCAGTTCGCGGGCGATCAGCTTGTTGGGCTGCCCCTTGAGCAGCAAGGCCAGCACATCGGTCTGGCGGGGTGTCAGGCCCAGCTGTGACAGCGAAGGCGTGGTCTGGAAGCCGGCCTCGTAGGCTTCGCTCTGCACGCGCTGGGCGGGCGTGGCGGCCGTGCCGATCACGTCGCTGGCCATGTTCATGGGGGGCACGTACACGCCGCCCGAGACCACCTGCTGCAGGGCTTCGACCAGGGTTTCGTTGCTGGAGCGCTTGGGCACGAAGCCCATGGCGCCCATGTCGATCGAACGGATGACGTCCGAGGTGCGGTCGGACGCCGAGATCACGACCACGGGCAGGGCGGGGTACTGCGAGCGGAATTCTGTCAGCAGGTCGAAGCCATCGGCATCGCCCAGGTGCAGGTCGAGCAGGACCAGATCGAAAGTGCTGTCGTTGCGCAGGGCTTCACGGGCTGCCTTGCCGCTGGAGGCCGACGACACCACCACGTTGTCCCCCAGGCCCTGGATGACCGACTGCAGGGCAGCCAGGATCAGGGGGTGGTCGTCGATCAGCAGGACTTTCATGACAGCTCCTTGGTGGCCCACGTTGGACAAGGGCCGGTGTTCGTGCTTTGGTTCGGGAAATCCGTGCTTTTTCCTCATTTGAAGCACGGCCAAGGCCAGATGATAGGGCACGTCCCGGCATTGGCTGTACCCAACCCACGCGCATGACCCCAGTCACACAACGTTCGGCCCCCTCTGCGACCGTGGTGCCGCCCGTGGCGCCTGCGGCCCCTGTGGGTTCCCCACGCGTGGCAACCGAGGCCTGCGGCGACCTGCTGGCCTGCTTGCAGGTGGCCCTGCGTGCCCACG
>JBEGRT010000068.1:0-4626 GCA_041180305.1 Pseudomonadota bacterium | reverse complement strand
CCCAGGTGTCCTTGGTGCCGCCACCCTGTGAGCTGTTGACCACCAGCGAACCCTCTTTCAGGGCCACACGGGTCAGGCCGCCTGGCACCATCTGCACCTCCTTGCCCGACAGCACGAAAGGCCGCAGGTCGATGTGGCGCGGCGCGATGCCGCTTTCCACGAAGGTCGGGCAGGTGGACAGCGACAGCGTGGGCTGGGCGATGTAGTTGGTCGGGTTGGCCAGCAGCACCTGGCGGAACTCTTCGATCTGGGCCTTGGTGGACGCCGGCCCCACCAGCATGCCGTAGCCCCCCGCCCCGTGCACTTCCTTGACCACCAGGTCACCCAGGTTGTCGAGCGTGTACTTCAGGTCGTCCTTCTCGCGGCAGATGTAGGTGGGCACGTTCTGCAAGATGGGCTTTTCGCCGAGGTAGAACTCGATCATCTTGGGCACGTAGGGGTAGATCGACTTGTCGTCGGCGATGCCGGTGCCGAAGGCGTTGGCCAGCGTGACGTTGCCCGCGCGGTAGGCGCGCAGCAGGCCGGCCACGCCCAGGGTCGAATCCTTGCGGAAGACCTCCGGGTCCATGAAGTCGTCGTCCACGCGGCGGTAGATCACGTCCACGCGCTGCGGGCCGCGGGTGGTGCGCATGTAGACGAAATCGTCCTTGACGAACAGATCCTTGCCCTCGACCAGCTCGATGCCCATCTGCTGGGCCAGGAAGGCGTGCTCGAAGTAGGCCGAGTTGTACATGCCGGGCGTGAGCACCACGGCCGTGGGCTCGTTGACGCCACCGGGGGCCATGCTGCGCAGGGTGTCGAGCAGCAGGTCGGGGTAATGCGCCACCGGGGCGATGCGGTGCTCGGCGAACAGCTCGGGGAAGAGCCGCATCATCATCTTGCGGTTCTCGAGCATGTAGCTCACGCCCGAGGGCACGCGCAGGTTGTCCTCCAGCACGTAGTAGGTGCCACTGCCATCGGGGTTGCAGGCCCGCACGATGTCGATGCCGGCAATGATCGAGTAGATGCCGCCCGGCACGTTCAGGCCCATCATTTCCTTGCGGAACTGGGCGTTGTTCAGGATGGGCTCGGCCGGGATGACGCCCGCCTTGAGGATTTCCTGACCGTGGTAGATGTCGTCCAGGAAGCGGTTCAGGGCGGTGACGCGCTGCTTCAGGCCCTTTTCCATCTCCTTCCACTCGTGGCTGGGGATGATGCGCGGGATCAGGTCGAAGGGGATCAGGCGTTCGGTGCCCGAGCCGTCTTCGTCCTTGTCGCCATACACCGCGAAGGTGATGCCCACGCGGCGGAAGATCATTTCGGCTTCGTCGCGACGCGACCGCATGATCTCGCCGGGCTGGCGTGCCAGCCACTGGTCGTAGGTCTGGTAGTGCGAGCGCACCTTTGCGCCGCTCTCATGCATTTCGTCGAAAAATCGCATCGGCTGTTCCCTTCGCAGGGATGGCAGGAAAGACACCCTGTTCTTAGCAGGGACTGTGCCAGGGGCCGGCAAGGGCCAGCCCCGCGATTCGATCATGCACCGCCTTGGTGACAACTCATGCCAGGGCCGGACAGCACCTCACCATGCGCCAGCTTGGTTCAGTCTGGCAGAAAACCGCCGCACCAATGCCCCAATGAAGTGCAAAACAGCGTTTCACTTGACCTGAGGCTGACATTCTTCGACCGGACGGGTGGTGACACGCACCACCAAGGTGTGTTGCCCGCCCCCGCGGATGACGCCGCGCAGCGGGGTGACGTCGCCGAAGTCGCGCCCGTGGGCCACGCGGATGTGGTCCAGCGCGGGGATGCAATTGTTGGTGGGGTCGAGGTCGAGCCAGGGGTCAGCGCCCGGCAGCCCCAGGCCGGGGCACCACACGCTCAGCCACGCGTGAGAAGCGTCGGCGCCAATCAGGCGCGGCTGGCCCTTGGGTGGGTGCGTGAGCAGGTAGCCGCTGACATACCGGGCCGACAGGCCACAGGCCCGCAGGCACCCGATCATGAGGTGGGCGAAATCCTGGCACACGCCCTGGCGCTCACGGAACACCTGCAGGATGGGCGTGGAGATGTCGGTGGTGAGCGGCGCGTACTTGAAGTCGTGGTGCACGCGCTGCATGAGTTCGTGCACGGCTTCGGCCAGGGGGCGCCCGGGGCGCAGGCTCTGCTGGGCGTAGTCACGCAGTTCCTGGTGCAGGGGCACGTAGGCCGAGGCGTAGGCGAACTCGCTGGCGGGCTGGAAATCTGCATGGGCGCGGTAGGCCAGCTGGCCCTGCACCTCGGCCACCGTGGCCGATGCGCTCAGGTCCAGGCCCTCGTAGCGGGCGAACACATCGACCTCGCTGCGGGCCACCACCTGCAGGCTGCTGTGCGGCGCCGACAGCGAAAAGTAACCCAGCGAGTTGCCGAATGAATCGGTGCGCACGCTGTGCTGCAGTGGCTGCGGGCTGACGCTCATCTCGAACTGCCTGAGGCGCTGCCCGGCGTCGCTCAGGGGGCGCAGGCAGGCCACGTGGTGGGCCATTTCCACAGGGAAGGCGTAGCGGTATTCGGTGTCATGGACCACGCTCAGGCGCACAAAGGCCGGCAGGGTCGGTGGGGAGTCAGGGTCGGGACGCATGGCACGAAGGCACGGGCAAGGGGCTAGCTGCGCAGGGTCTGGCTGGCAGGCTCGGCATGCGCGAAATAGCGCAGGCCCAGTTCATCGGACAGGCGCCAGGCCCCTTCGCTGAGGCGACGGCACAGGGCCAGGACGGCCACATCGCCGGTGCCCGGCTGGATCAGCTCTTCCAGGGGCGCGCCCACGCCCTGCTGAGGCAGCAGGTCAAGCAGGCCGGTGAGCGGGCCGGCGTGCTCGGGCAGCTTGCCGAGCTCGGTGCGCAGGCGCCGCAGCACGCAGCCCAGGGCACGGGGGTTGGTTTCGTCGGCCACCAGCGTGGCCACCAGCGCCGGCCATTCCAGGCGCCGCTGGAAGCGTGCGCGGAAGGTGATCTTGCTGTCGAACAGGGCCATCAGCAGGTCGAAACCAGCCGGGCTGCACCAGGCGCCGTGTTCGGTGAAGGCCTGCAGGAAATGGGCGTAGCCGCTGAGGCGCTCCAGCAAACGGCCCACCGTGAGCAGACGCCAGCCTGCGTCGCGCGTCATGCGGTCTGACTGTGCGCCCGTGACGGCGGCCATCTGCATGGCCAGGTGGTCCAGGGCCTCGCGGGTGTCGGCCAGGTCAGCGGCCAGCACGCCGCCGCGGCGCAAGCGCACGTCAAACTCCACCCCCAGCGAGCGCAACAGGCGGTCATGCTCGGGTGAGAGCCGGTCGCGCAGGACGCGGGCCGAGCGCTCCAGGGCCCCCAGGTTGAAGGCCAGGCTGTAGGCCCCCTGCGCTGCCGAGGCATCGGCCAGGGCGTCCACCACCGCGCGCTCGAACACCCGTGGCGATTGCTTGAGCGTGGGCGCTTCGGCAGGCAGCAGGCCACAACTGGCCGCCAGGGTGGACATGGCTTCAAGCACCTGGGCATCGAGGTCGTTGTCGTCGCCCAGCAGGCTCTGCAGGGCCTGCACCAGCCGCAGTTGCTGCTCGGTGCGCTCGGTGTAGCGGCCCATCCAGAACAGGTTCTCGCCGGTGCGGCTGGCCACAGGGCGCTGGCGCTGCACCAGGTCGGCCGCGGTCATGGGCCGGGGCAGCATCGAAAAGGTGTCGACCGTGTCGTCGGTGGTGACCCAGGTGTCCAGGCTGGAGCCCCCCAGCTGCATGGACACGGGGCCCGCATCACGCGTGGCGATGCGGGTCATGCCGCCGGGCAGCACCTGCCAGCCGCCCATGCCATCGGCCAGGGCGTACACGCGCAGCGAGGCGCCGCGCATGGCCAGCTGCCCCTGCTGCCACACAGGGGTCTGCGAATAGCGCACGAAATCTTGCGCGGTGTAGGCCGCAGGGTCGCGCTCGATGCGCTCGCGCCACTGTTTCTGCGCCGCGGGCGTGAGGCTGGGGCCGATCACGGCCTCGAAGCTCTGGCGCAGGCTGGGCCCCGCAAATCCTGGCGTGGCCAGGTGCGGGTAGGTCGGCCGGATGACCTTGGTGTCGATCTCGGGCGACAGGTCTTGCCAGGCGGCGGCTTCACCACACCACCAGGTGGGCAGCGAAGGAATGGCCAGAGGCTGCCCCAGCAGGTGCTCGGACAAGGCGGGCAAGAAGCCGTGGATGGCGGGCGATTCCAGGAAGCCCGTGCCCAGCGCATTGGCCATGACGATGTGGCCGGCACGCACGGCCTGCAGCAGGCCCGGCACGCCCAGGGTGGAGTCGGCCCGCAGCTCGAGCGGGTCGCAGAAATCGTCGTCGAGACGGCGCAGCAGGCCATGCAGGGGCTCCAGGCCCTGCACGGTTTTCATGTAGACCCGCTCGTCGCGCACGATCAGGTCACCGCCTTCGACCAGGGGCAGGCCCAGGTAGCGGGCCAGGTAGGCGTGCTCGAAATAGGTCTCGTTGTAGGGGCCGGGTGTCCACAGTGCCAGGCGGGGCGGCTGGCCGTCGGCGCAGGCGCTGGCCAGGGCCTGCAGGTTGTCCACCAGACGCCGGTAGCTGCTGGCCAGGTGCTGCACGTTCAGGGCCCGGTAGGCCTCGGGGTACAGGCGCGAGACGATCAGGCGGTTCTGCATGAC